>CANRJK010000023.1 GCA_947630955.1 uncultured Bacilli bacterium
GATTTCCATTCGGGATTTCCTAACTTAAATTAACCTACTTATTTGTCATTACTATTAAATTTCTAATAATCCTACATATTTGAATTATCAGGATTAATAGGTTGTACATTAACACTAGGTTCAACTGGTGATGGTGGTACCGGTGGCATCATTGGATCTGTTGGCGCTACTGGTTCTACCGTTGGTACTGGTGGCACTGGTGGTATTTCTGGTAGTGGTGGTACATCTACTGGCGCAGCTTCTACTGGAGCTGGTGGTACCGGTGGCATCATTGGATCTGTTGGCGCTACTGGTTCTACCGTTGGTACTGGTGGTGCTGGTGGTATTTCTGGTAGTGGTGATACATCTACTGGTGTAACCTCTGGTGAAACTGGTGGTAAATCAACTGGAGCTACTTCTGGTACTACTGGAGATACTGGTTCAACTGGTGCAACGGGTTCAACTGCCACACTTGGTTCTAATGAAGGTGCTGGTTGTACATCTGCTGGTGCTGCCCCATTATTATTTTCAGCCATTAATCCTTTTAATTTTGTCTTAAAAGCTTGTTCTTCATCATCTACTAAACCCATATGATATACTTTTTCAATTTGATTATGATCAAATAAACAAACTTGGTTAGATGATACATAACCTTCTGGAAAGACACAACCACTATAATCATAAACCTTAGAACTATCATCACCGGCTACTGAACAAAAGCCTGTAATCATTGCCCTTTTAGTTCCCCCTTTTAACATTACTACTGTTCCTATTGGTAAATATTTTTCTCCTATTTCATTCATTATATTATCCTCCTACCTTTTTATCTTTTTGCAACTACATTTACTAAATAATCTGCATACTCATTAATAGATTTGATATAAGCTGGTACTTTTGCGACTAATTCATCAAAAGTATCATGTGCAACCATGGCTGCATCACCTGTCCAAATATCCCCATCATCACCAATTCTTGCATAATCCTCTTTTACTGATAATAAAAGTTCATCAATTTGACTAGAAATAACTCGTAAATTACCTGCTTTAGACGTTATTTCTGAATAAGTTAAATCTTTATTCATCTCAATCACCATTTACTGTAACTACATCATTGTAAGCATTGGAAACATTGATAAGAAATGTTCCTGTCTGATTTATAGCTTCTACTAATTTATCCATAATCAAGGTTTGATCTTCTATTTGTTTTAAATATTCTTGATCAGTATTATCGTTAAGAATTGGTTTTAAATCTTCTAAATCATTACTAATATTTTTAAGTAATGTATTTAATTCTTGGGCTTTTGCTTGAATATCGTTCCCTAATGTAATTCCTTGTTCATAATCAATATATAAATTATTCATATCTCACATCCTTTTAAACTACAATAACATAAGTTTTTCACCATTACGAATATCGGTATTGATAACAAAAGCATCATCATCATAAACACGATTCGTTTTTTTATTATAAAGGTTGAAATAGCCATCTATCTGATAATTACCATCAGATAGTTCAATTATGGAATTACCTATTATTTTTTTTATCAACCCAATTTTACGATTGATGGGAATAAGTAAATCATATTCTTGTTCGATTAAGGGTACATAAACAGAAACAAGAACTTTATTCATATCATCACCCTCTATACTTACTACTTCCTATGATATAATAATACCACATTTTAAATTTAAAGGAAAGTGTAAACTAAAAATACATCGTAAACACATAAATCACTACTAAAGCTAGCAATAAGATGATTGGAATTGCAATAATAATGATTTTCTTTTTGCCTACTTTTTTCTTTTCTTCTTCTGTTTCAATAACAATAAGATTGTTTGGCATTTTAAAACCAAATGATATCGCTATTAATTTGGCAACATCAATAAATGTTCCTTCCTGTTTAAAGACAACATCGACACGGCGCATTTCTTTATCAACAAGTAAAAATGGTGTTTTTTGTGATAAATCAACCAATTCCATTGTTGAAGTTAATTTAAGAGTTTCTCTTATTCCATATAGTGAAGTTGCAATTAAACGATAATTTTTATCGATAACACGGTTATATGCAATATTTAAACACTTATCTAATTCTTTTAAGTTATTTTTTATTTGATCAATAGTTCTTGCATCAACACTTGGCTCATATAATTCACAGTCAACAACAATCAAATCATAGATATTTTGATTAATATAAGCAGCTAAATATTGACTTGTAACTTCAAAACGTTTAACTTTATCCTCGATAGGCCAAACACTTATATTACTTTTAAATGAGGGTCTAAAACCATTTAAAGTTTTACTTATATAAGGTATGCGATCTTTAGTAGCGATAATTAAAACTTTTTTAGTTTCAGGTATTTTATCTAGAAAATACACATCAGGTATAGCATCTGGAAAAGCATGAGGAATTTGTGATAAATTATTAATTGTAAATAAAGAGTTGATACTTATATTGGTTGGTACATTACTTGTTGGAAAATATTTTTTAGGGTTTAAAATTATTTCACAAAGCGTCTTAGCAATATTATTGCTATAATTGAAAATAAAAATACTATCACCTTCGAGTAATAATCTTTCTCTTATAGTAATAAAACCATTCATATTATCATCACTCATACCAAGTTCATACTTTTTATTAATCGTTCCAGCATAGTCAGTCCATATCTCACCGACAGCGCTAACCATCATACGATAGAAATTAGCAATATCATCAGGTTTGCCATCTTTAACATACATCCTACTACTTATAGAAGCTATTTTAGCTTGTGGATAATATCTAATTATCCTATTTTTAAAAGATGTAAGACAACGATTACCAAGTTTTAATCCTCTTGTACTACTATCTCCTAAAACGAGATGTAAATAAACTTGTTTTACACCCTTTTGATAAGCAAGAGCAAGATAATTTTTAAGATGTTCATATCTTTCATCACCAACTTTATCACCAAGTGTAAAGACAACATGAAGATTAGAATTATTTTTAACTGCTATATCAATACTACTATTTACTACTTGATTATTGGTAAATTCATTAGCAGCAATCTTCTCATTTAAAACATCTTCCTTAGTTCTAGGATGCCCAAAAGTACTGAAATTATAGTAACCGGATTTAAAATTTGAAACTTCGCCTTTATTAGCGCCAATTAATTCACCATTCGCAAATAATAATTTAAAAGGATAATATTTAATAAGTTCATCAAAAGTAGGCATAGTCTCTTTAGAATAAACCTCAAAAGATTTATTAGCTTCTACACCAAATCCATTCATTAAAAACAATACGGTTTTCTTCTCATTCATACTATCACCCTATTTTATTCGATAAAATTATACCATACTTTAGAAGAAATTCCTATAACAAATTAACTTACTTTACACTATAATTAAGTGTCCATCATTTATTATCTCATTCGTATTATTATAAATTAACTTAACAAATTCTGTTTCTTTTAAGTTTATACTGTCTAAAGGAATGTAATATTTGTCTTTATAAAAATAAAAACTTTTAGCTTTAAAATCTAAAATATCATCAACTTGGTATAAAAATATTATTTCTTTTTTTATTATGTGCAAATCTACTTTACTATAATCATAATATAAATCTAAATCTTCTAAACTAAATTCTAAAATGGTTCCATAATTATTATCAATAAAAATATTAACGTTATAAAATCCTTTTAATTCAATATCATAATATTTTTTTAATTTATTAATTGTTTTTCTACATAAATGTTCTAAATCATCATCAATTATTCCTTTTAAAAAAACAATTAACTTTTCATCAATATTATCAACCCTCATACATTCACCTATACTATTGTATGAAAAAAAAGATAGAAAGTACTATTTAGTCATTTCTATCTTTTGGTATATATCTTCTTTACCAACTTTCGTTACGTTAGAAAACATAACAAAATCATCTCCAACTACCAAATCTAAATCATTTAAGATATTATTACGTTGTTTTTGATGCAATGTTATACCTAATTTATCTATTTTGGTAGCAACAATAGTAACTGGTAATTTATAATGTTTTAAAAAATTATACATTAATAGGTCATCTTTCGTTGGTTTATGACGAAAGTCAACTAACATAAATACTTGTTTTAGGTTTGGCCTATTTTGTAAATAATCTTCCATCATAAGACCGAATTTTTTTTGTTTAGCCTTACTTAAAGCTGCAAAACCATAACCTGGGGCATCAACCAAATAAAACTCATCATTAACTAAGTAAAAATTAATTGTCTGTGTTTTTCCTGGTGTTGCCGAAGTACGAGCAAAATTTTTACGATTAATTAAAGTATTAATAAAACTACTTTTGCCAACATTAGAACGACCAACTAATAAGAATTCTGGCTTTTCATCAGTTGGATACTGACTTCTTCTTACAGCACTTATAACGAGTTCAACACTATCTATTTTCAAGTTTCTCACCCCTCAAAACTTTTTATAAGTATAACATCTATCCTTTTTTTTGTCAAAGATGATCTCCTAAGCGATGTTTAGAAACCTTTTTCTTAAAACATAAAATATAGATAAGAATTACAGCATACATAACTAATGCGGTAATATTACCAAAATAAATCATTGGATAATTATCACCCATTATAATTAAAACTATTTTCTTCAAAGCATCAGATGTAAATAACATTGTAACTATATCAACCAAAAGAAAATAATATAATACCATAACAATATATTTTACTGAGTTATCATACTGTTTACTTTGTAAGATGGAAGTAACTACTAATAAGGATACTATCATATTAGTTAGATAAAAATAAATATTTTTAAAAATATTAGCATTCCAAAATGAATCAATATTATCGATAATATTAATGCCATGATTCCAAATAATAAATAGAATGATAATAATATTTAAACCAGTAAAAATAAAATACATATTACGATTATTAATATTAATCATAATCATAATAACAAATAAAAGCAAGGCAAGCGCTACTAAAGGTGAAAAATTAACATTTTCGAATAAATTATTAATCATCAATCAACACCTCACCTGTCATTTGTGGTGGTATATCAATACCTAGTAATTTTAAAATAGTGGGTGCAATATCACCTAATTTACCATTTTTTAAATGAATATTTTCTTTTGTAACAATAAAAGGAACTAAACTAGTTGAATGGCTTGTAACAACGTTATTATTATCATCTAACATGGTATCACAATTACCATGATCAGCTGTTATTACCATAACACCACCTAACTCTTTTACCTTACTATATATTTTACCAATACATTCGTCAACAACACTAATAGCTTGACATGCTGCATCAAAAACGCCAGTGTGACCAACCATATCACCATTAGCAAAATTTAAAATTACCACATCAAAATTAGTTAACTCAATAAGTAACTTATCAGTAATTTCATAGGCACTCATCTCAGGTTTTAAATCATAGGTAGCAACCTTAGGTGATGGTATCAATATTTTTCGTTCATTTTTATAATCAATCTCTTTACCACCATCAAAGAAAAAAGTAACATGAGCATATTTTTCTGTTTCCGCTATTCTTAACTGAGACAATCCATTTTTTTCTAAAACATCACCTAATATATTAACAGGTTTATCAATAGAAAAAGCAAAAGGCGATAAAACAGATTCTACAACTGGTAACATCGTTAATGTTTTCAAATTAGTAAAACGTTTTACTTCCATTTCATTAAAACTAGGATTACTTAAAGCCGTAAATAATTCTCGAAGCCGATCTTTACGAAAGTTAAAAGTCATAAAAGCATCATTATCATCAACTGTTACTTCATTAAAAATAGTTGGAATTAAAAATTCATCAGTAATCCCCTTTTTATAACTTTCATCGATAAAAGTTTTTATATCATTCTCTTTTGGTCCAATTGATGAGACAATGGCATCATAACTTTTCTTTAAACGATCATAATTATTATCTCGGTCCATAGCATAATAACGTCCACCAATAGTGGCAATCTTACCACCGATTTCTTTTAATTTTTCAGCAACAATCGAAATATACTTATAAGAACTATGTGGATCGACATCACGACCATCTGTACATAAATGTAAATAGACATTTTTAACATCATTTGCTTTACACATATCTAAAAGCGCTAAAAGATGATTAATATGTGAATGAACACCACCATCACTAATTAACCCCATAATATGTAATTTACTATTGTTTTTTTTAACATGATTAAATAATTTTAAGATTTCTTCATTCTGATAAAAACTTTTATCAGCAATACTTTTATTTATTAATTCTAATGGTTGATACATAATACGACCAGCACCAATATTCAAATGACCTACTTCACTATTACCCATTTGCCCAGCTGGAAGTCCAACCTCTCTACCACTAGCTTGTAATAAACTGAAGTGATATTTTTCTTTTAAGAAGTCCAAATTAGGTGTCTTAGCCGCTTTAACCGCATTACCATGTATTTCATCTTTTTCTCCTACACCATCCATAATACATAATACTAATGGTTTCATATCATCACCCATTATCATTTTATCATTTTTTTTATGTTTAATCTATATTTGTTTTAAAGGTAACATTATTTTAGCTGTCGTACCACTTGAATCACTTAAATATTCTAAAGAACCATTATGAGCCTCTACAATCTCTTTTGATAGTGATACACCTAATCCCGTACCTTCTTTTTTTGTTGTATAAAAAGGTTTATAAATTTTATCTTTATCACTTTCACTAATACCATCACCATTATCAATAATTTCAATTTCAACTAATTCATCTAAAACAGATAATTTTATTAAGACTTTAGATGCATGAGCTTCAAAACTATTTTTTATTAAATTAGTCATTACTTGTGTTAAACGATTATAATCACCAACAATAAAAACCTCATCTTCAAACCCCTCTAGACTAATATTAACCTTATTTAATTCACACATTGAAGCAACAATATCTTCAAGTAAAAAATTAATATCCATAATATCAAAATTGATATTATCTTTATTAACTAATAAAAAATCTTGTAACAAAATAAGTAATTTATCTATTTCTCCAGATATAATAGGAATATATTTTTTAGCGCAATTTTTATCATTATAATCAAACATATCGATATAAGCTTTACATACCGCTAAAGGATTTTTTATCTCATGTGTTATTTTAAATAGAGATTGTCTTATTTCATGTTCTTTTTTTAAATCCTTATATTCAATATGATAATTAATAATTTCTTCCCCCTTAGTTATAGTATAATAAACTAAATTAGCTGTAACTATATAACATATAAGATAAACAGAATTATTCAAGAAATTATTTATATCTAAAATAAGTGTAGATATTAAAGCTGTTATAGTAGCAATAAAAACATAATTAAAGAAATTCTTTTCTCTATTAAAAACGAAATTAAAGATGAAATTAATAATAATAAAAAAGATATAATAAGATTGGTGGTATAAAAGAATCGATAAAGTAACTAACGAATATGTAACAGGCTTAAAATCTTTTTTATATGATAAGAAAAGAGGAATTGATAAAAGTAAAATCGTATAAAAACTAACTGGTTGATATTTACCAATAATATAAAACAAACTAATCAAAGTAAAACACAATACTAAATCTCGATGTTTCATATCAATATTTTTATTTGCAACAATATAAAACAAATAACACATTAAAGGAAATAATAATAAGATTATACTAACGATGATTATTTCAAACATATTCATTTTTATCACCGTGATAATTATATCGAATTTTGCTGTCGAAACATGTCGAAAAAAAAGGAGCTTAACGCTCCCCTAATTCATTTATATATTTTTTTATCTGTTTAGCATTAGGCCCTAAAATAATCTTAAGTTGATTATCTATCTCAACAATACCCTGAGCACCTATTTTTTGAATAGCTTCTTTATCAGCTAAAGTCACATCTTTAAGTTCAACAATAAAACGTGATTTATTTACTTCATATTTAACAATATTATCTTTCCCACCTAATAATTCAACTAACTTATTAGCTTCTAATCGATAATCATGTTTTTTTGTTTTAGCTATCGCAATCGCAATAATAACTAATAAAACAATAATAATTAAATATCTTATTATATATGGCTCCATAATATCACCACTAACATTATACTATAAAATTAAAAAAAAAGAAATATTAAAAAAACATCATAATTAAGACAATATTTTCACCTAAATATTTGTATAATTAATATAATTGGTGTAATATAGTATGAGGTGATTTAATGCATAGTAAAAGAAGAAGTAAAATTGATTTTAGTATAATATTAATAATTATTTTACTAGCCATTATTAGTTTAATAAGTATTAATAGCGCTGAAAACTTACTAGGTAGTAGAGCTGATAATTATACTTTAAAACAAGCTATTTGGTACATTATTGGTTTTATTACTATTATCATCGTAACGTTCTTTGGTAACGAATCAATTTTAAAAATTAGTAAATATCTATATATTGGTGGTATCCTATCTTTAATTTTATTATTAATTTTTGGAACACCTGTTAATAACGCTAAATGTTGGTTTGAAATTCCTCATATAGGAGCTTTTCAACCTAGTGAATTTATGAAAATAATATTAATTTTAACCCTCAGTTCTTTTACGTGCAGTTTTCATGATAAATACCCTATTCCTAGTATTAAAGAAGAATTTATCTTTTTACTTAAAGTTGCTATTATCGTTGGTATTCCTAGCTTTTTAACTTTCTTACAACCCGATACTGGCGTCGTTATCATTTACTTATTAATCACCTTTGTTATGTTATTTATTTCTGGTATTCGTTATCGTTGGTTTACAACTATTATTGCAGCTATTGGTAGTGTTATTGCCGTTATTTTAATCATTTATTTTACTAATACTAATTTATTTATTAAAATATTTGGTACTAGCTTCTTTTTAAGAGTTGATCGCCTACTTGATTGGTCAAGTGGTAGTGGTTACCAATTAGAAAATGGTATAACAGCTATTGGTTCAGGTGGCCTATTAGGTTTTGGGTTAAACCATACCCCTATTTATTTTCCTGAACCACAAACGGACTTTATTTTTGCTGTTTATGCATCTAATTTTGGCTTTATTGGTTCTTTAGTCTTATTAGTCTTATTACTTTTCTTAGATTTAAGATTAACCTTTATTGCTTTAAAAACTAATAATAACATTAATAAATATATTATAAGTGGCTGTGTTGCGATGTTAATATATCAACAAGTCCAAAACATTGGTATGACTTTTGGTTTATTACCAATTACTGGTATAACCCTCCCCTTTATAAGTTATGGAGGCTCTAGTTTACTAAGTTATATGTTAATGATTGGTATTATCTTAAATATCACTAAAGAAGATAACCTACATCTTAATGTCTAAAAAAGTGTTGTTAAAACAACGCTTTTCTTTAATAACTTATAATAATAATTAACTCTAAAATAATAATTAAAAGTGAAAAAAACACTTTTTTATTTTTCCTTAAATAGTTCATAATCACTCCCTTTTTATTTTGTAACTAAACATTGCTTTTATACAAAAAAGATATCACTTTAATCGATATCTTCCTTATGAATTTCTTTTATTTTTTCTTCTATTTTTTGACCATATTCAATTGAACTATCATAAACAAATTCTAATTTAGGAATATGACGAACCTCAATTCGGTCAGCTAATAGCTTTCTTATGAAACCACTAGCATTATTTAAAGCATCAATTGTTTGTTTGCGTTTTTCATCATCTAAACAAGTAAAATATACTTTAGAAAAACTTAAATCTGAAGTTGTTCTTACTGCTGTTATTGTTACAAAACTAATATCGTGATCTTTTATCTCTGTTTGTAAAATAACACTAATCTCACGCATTATTAAATTATTTAAACGTTCTATTTTTAAGTTCATCTTCACACCTCAATTATCTTAAAAACTAAACTCTAGCTTTTTCAACCATTTCATAAGATTCAATAATGTCGCCTTCTTTAATATCATTAAAATTATTAATAGTAATACCACACTCTAAACCTTTTTTTACTTCCTTAACTGCATCTTTTTCTCTTTGAACAGATCCAATTGTTCCATCATAAATAACAACACTATCACGAATAACACGAGCTTGAGAATTGTTTTTAATTATACCATCAGTAACATATGAACCAGCAATTGTTCCAACTTTTGAGAATTTAAACAATTGCCTTACTTCAGCTGTACCACAAACTTGTTCCTCATATTCTGGATCAAGCATACCTTTCATGGCAGCTTCCATATCTTCAACTGCTTTATAAATGATATCATAAAGTCTAATTTCAACACCATTTTCTTTAGCAAATTCCTTAATTTTATTATTTGGTCTGATGTTAAAGCCAATAATGATAGCATCACTAGCGCTAGATAAAACAATATCACTTTCGGTAATAGCCCCAACACTACTTCTAATAACTTTAACTTTTACGCCATCAACTTCAATTTTTTCTAAAGATGATTTAACAGCTTCAGCACTACCATTAACATCAGCTTTAATAACAACATTTATTTCTTTGACACCATCTTGAATTTTAGCAAATACATCTTCTAATGATAAACTAGTTGTTTTATTGTGATTTAAACGTTCTTCTGTTTCTCTTGCTTCCCCTATACTACGTGCCTGTTTTTCAGACTCAAAAGCCATAAACTTATCTCCAGCACGTGGTGGTTTATTAAGTCCTGTTATTTCAACTGGTTGTGATGGATAAGCACTTGTAATCTCTTCCCCTTTATCATTTTTTAAAGTACGAATTTTACCATAACTACTTCCAACAACAACTGGATCACCAATTCTTAAAGTTCCATTTTGAATCAATAATGTTACTACTGGTCCTACTTGTTTATCTAATTTAGATTCAACAACACTACCAATTGCATAACGATTAGGATTAGCTTTATAATTTTCCATTTCCGCTACTAAAATAATATTTTCAAGTAACGTGTCAATACCTGTTCCGTTTTTAGCTGAAATATTTGTAAGAATAGTATCCCCACCCCAAGAATCTGGAGTTAATCCATATTCAGCTAACTCTGTCATAACTTTTTCAATATTAGCTCCTGGCTTATCTATTTTATTAATTGCAACTAAAATAGGAACATTAGCAGCCTTTGCATGATCAATAGCTTCTTTAGTTTGTGGCATAACACCATCATCAGCCGCTACAATAATAATAACAATATCTGTAATACTAGCTCCACGTGCACGCATCTCAGTAAAAGCGGCATGTCCTGGAGTATCGATAAAAGTTATAGTATTTCCCTTATAATCAACTTGATAAGCACTAATAGCTTGCGTAATACCTCCAGCTTCACCTAAGGCAACGTTTGTTTTTCTAATTGTATCTAGTAAAGTTGTTTTACCATGATCAACATGTCCCATAATAGTTACAACTGGTGGTCTTTTCTTTAAATCTGCTTCATCATCAACGATAACAAAATCTTCAAACTTTGTTTCATCTGTTTTTTCTTCTCTTTTTAACTCTTTACCATAATCCATAACTAATAATGATGCATTATCAAAATCAATTACGTTATTAATAGTCGCTAAAGTTCCAAGCGTAAATAATTTTTTTATTAACTCAGCTGCTTCAACACCTAATTCACGTGCTAAAGCACCAATTGTCATTCCATCTTTGTAAATAACATCATTTTTATTTTCTACTGGTGCATTGCTTATTAACTTTTCTTTATTTTTGTACATTTCTTTTTTCTTTTTAGCTAATTCTTTCTTCGATGCTTTATTATTTTTATTTACTGGCTGCTTTTTAGCCTTTCCGTTATTGACAAGATCATCTATCTTACTTTTTTCTTTTTCAATAATTTCATCCTCAATCTCATCAATTATGTCCTCATCTTCGTAAGTTTCATTAGCAATTACGTTATCTAATTCTGTAATAGCTTCCTCATCTAACATGTCATCTTCACCTGTTGCATCTATATTTAGTTCTTGACATTTCTTTAGTATATCTTCTACAGTTTTTTCAACGTCTAAAGCGTACTCTAATACACTCATCATATATACGCACCTTCTTTCTTTTAACACATTTTTTCTAATAAATCATATATCTCATCACTAATACTAATTTCTAAAGTCCTTTCTAAAACTTTTGACTGGCGTGCCTTACTTATAACAGCTAAATCTTTTTTAACATAAGCCCCACGACCATTAGCTTTACCTTTCTCATCAATTATTACACTGCCTTCTGGTGTTCTTACAACGCGAATTAAATCCTGTTTTGGTAATTTTTCTTTTGTAACAACACAAGTACGCATTGGTATTTTACGCATTTTCATTTATTCACCATTATTCTAAAATATTAATTCCTGATTCTTTAACTTGTTCAGCTGTCTTAACATCTAATTTATAGTGTGTCAAACGTGACGCTAGACGAACGTTAAGACCTTTTTTACCTATCGCTAAAGAAAGATTTTCATTATCGACAACAACTAAAGCTTCTTTATTTTTATCATCAATAATAAATACTCTTAAATTTTTTGCAGGACTTAATGCATTAGCAATAAATTCTTCTTGATTTTTGTTATACGCAACAACATCAATCTTTTCCCCATTTAACTCTTTGATAATAGCGTTAATTCGACTTCCATGTTCACCAATACAAGCACCAATTGGATCAACATTACTATTTTCTGAGTAAACAGCTATTTTAGTACGATTACCAGCATCACGAGCAATACTATAAATTAGAACAATACCTTCGTTAATCTCTGGAACCTCTAGTTCAAATAATCTTTTAACAAAACCAAAATGTTTTCTTGTAAGTAAGATTAAAGCTCCTTTAGAATTAATACTTACTTTATTGATATAAGTCTTTATGCTTGAACCCATCTTAATAGTCTCACCAGGAATAATTTCACTTTTTGGAAGTAATCCCTGTGTCTTACCTAAATTAATAAAGTAATTATTTTCATCTTCCATCTCAACCGTACCAGTTATCATCTCATTTTCTTTTTCTTCAAACTCTAAAGCTATGTTATTTCTTTCAGCTTCGCGAATTTTTTGAACAATAACTTGTTTAGCGGTTGCAGCTGCGACACGTCCAAAATCTCTTGGCGTAACTTCTTGCTCGATTGTCTCTCCTACCTTAATTCCAGGAACTAGTTTTTGAGCTTCTTCTAAAGTAATATGAATACGTTCATCATATACAAAAGGTTCATACTTATCTTCTTCTTCATCAAATTCCATATTTTCTAACTCGGCAAAAGAAGATATTCCCTCTAATGAATCATCATCATTTTCATCTAAAGAAACTTTGTGCTCTTTATCCAAAACAACTGTTCTAAATGAAAAAACCTTAATCTCCCCTGTATCACTATTTATATCAACGCGAACATTAGATAAAGAATGATAATTCTTTTTATAAGCACTTGTAAGCGCTAAAGTCATCGCATCAATAACGTAATCAACTGGTATATCTTTTTCTTTAACCAATGAATCTAATGCCTTTTTAAATTCCTTACTATCCATTTTATTCACATCCCTTCTCTTTTGAACAAACATCTAAAATATATGACTCCTCTATTAAATCTGCTTCATCTAAAAGTGGATTAATAATATTACTAACTGTTACACAATCTTCAACATCAATAATGCCATTTTTAGTAATAATAACTCGTAAAAAATTATTACCATCTTCTTCAACATATAAAATATCGTCAATCATATATCCAGCATCAGTAACTGGTTTTTTTATTAAATCAGTCACACTATTAACAATATCCATAGTTATCCTCCAAACAAATATTAAAGAGTGGATAAACCACTCTCTCTTTCAGTTGTTAGTATTATATCATATTTTTTTTATTTTTAACACATTTTTATAATTTTTTTTCTATTTTTTGTTATAATTACTAATGGAGTGATAAAATGAACAATAAAAAAGATATCGTCTTAGGAACTATTTCCTTGCTATTATACTTTTTTCTAACTGGTTTTTCAAACACTATATTACAAATTCTACATATTGATTACACTAACTGGTCAACAACTTTAAAATACATATTCAATATAGGATACGAATTATTTACCTTAATTATTATTATTTTAATCCTTAGAAAAACCATTTATAAACATTTTAAGGAATATATGTCTAACCCTAAATATTACTTAAGGAATTACATAAAATATTGGTTTATTAATCTAGGATTAATGTATTTATGTAACTTCATTATTATCTTTATAACCAAAGATATTGCGCAAAATGAACAAAGTATCAGAACTTTATTTGAAACAAACCCTATTACTACTTTTATTCTAGCTGGTCTAATTGCACCCATCCTAGAAGAATTAGTATTTAGATTATCTATTTATAAAATTATTGGCAAACAAAAATATATATTTATTATCTTATCAGGATTAATATTTGGTTCAATGCATATTATTGGACTATCACCAACATGGAAAGACTGGTTATATATTATCCCATATAGCTTACCAGGTTGTATCTTTGCTTATACCCTAGTTAAATCAGATAATATATGTGTTCCAATTAGCCTACATATGATTCATAATATTTTTTCCTTAACCTTACAAGCTATAACCATTTTTCTAAAATAAATAAAACCATAAGCGGTTTTATTTTTTTATACTACAATATAGGGATTTTCACTAGTACCCGTGCCTGTTACTTTAGTAGAAGATGTAAGTGCCAAAACAGGACGAAGACCAAAATTCTGACCTCCACCATATAATTCAATATCACCTTTTTCGGCAACAACACCTATTCTAACATAATTATAAGTTATGAACTCATTATGATTAAAATCAATTGGCGACATCGTCCAATAAGTATTATCTGTATATAAATAATAAGTCGTATTAGCAATATAATATACTCCTCCTGCATACGCTAATTCATCAGCTGTTATGAGTCCTACTGGATACTTTAATTTACCATTCGATACTGTAAATTTATCTTCATCATTACATGCTAAACTTGGACTTTTATTTTTACCAAGTCTATTACTAGCTCCATAATAGATATTTGTATCTGAAGTAACTGCTATACTTCTGTCATTACAGAATATTGTATCTTCCAAGTAAGTTGTATAACTTTTTTCGCTTGCATCTTTCTTTTCATCGATATTTGTTTTATACCATGCATCTACTTCTTTTTTTATTGTACTATCTACTTCATCATTATCATATTTATACCCTATATATTTAGAATATAATATATCATCATTATAAATTGTTTTCTTTATTTCTGCTTCTTCTCCCATGTTATTACACTTACCATCATTATTTGGTTCACCATTATAGATTAATTTTATACCACCCGTTTCGGTTGTCCTGATTATCTTCCAACAGAAATCTGCAAATATTATATTATTATCGACTTCACCACGATAATAATAAATTGGATATTGAGCACTTTGAGTAGTATGTAACTCATATATTCCTCTTCCATTCGTATTAGATGATATCTTACTAAAATCTCCCCCTATTTCACTACTTACATACTTACTCTTTATGTTGTCTAAGGTTGAATTTGTTTTTATTAGTTCATATAACGATTTTGGTTTTTCTGGTAATGGTGTTATCAAAAATGGTGTTTCTTTTGTTCCGTTCCCACTTAAATATTTTGTTCCTTGTTTTAAGGATATTAC
Organism: uncultured Bacilli bacterium; assembly: GCA_947630955.1. Lineage (GTDB taxonomy): Bacteria > Bacillota_I > Bacilli_A > RF39 > UBA660 > UBA5578. The sequence goes on from CANRJK010000023.1 coordinate 15,596, forward strand.
CGGGCGGATTCCACCAGCACTAGCTACATAGGCGTTACTAATAGCGCCTGGATAATCGACATCCCACACTATAGAACTATTACCATCAAAACAATAAGGTGACATACTCCAATACCACTCTCCAGTATATAAATAATAAGCCTTATTATCAGTATAATAGACTCCTCCTGCATAAACTACTTCATCTACTGTTATTAGCCCTACGGGATACTTTAACTTGCTACTTGATACTGTAAATTTATCATCCTCTCTTGAACATTCTAAACTTGGAGTTTTATTTACATAGTTTCTATATCTCGGATTGTAATATATATTATTTCCTGATGTACTTGCTATACT
>CANRJK010000024.1 GCA_947630955.1 uncultured Bacilli bacterium
AATTTAAAAGCGAAATTCAATCCCCTAACATAAAAAGTAACGGAAACAAATCTGTGTCATTGGATAAAAGAGAGCAAAAAATCTTTTTTATTCATCAAGCATCACCTCCAGTCTATAAAGATAGAGGCAGCACTCAACAATTAAGTTTCTATATAGAAATTATATCAAACAAATGTTCTTAATACAATATATTTAAAAATTTTATGATAATTTACAAAAACTTAGGCCCTTGCGATTTTATGACTATTACAAAAGTAATAGTCATCTTTGTTGTGTTTGGTACTACATGATTAATAATAAATTAAATTTATTATTAATCTAATTTTAAAAAGCAAAATTCTATTAATTGAAATTTTGTTAAAATAACTAAAAAGAAAGTAAATTTATGACTAATTATTGAAATTGACTTTTTTTAGTTGTTATGTTATATTATGACCTGTTATTTAAGGAAAGGGGGATTTATATGTCAAGAATGGTTTTAAAAGCAGGTTCAGGTTTTATTCATGATATTGCTTATTTACAAAATGGTGCAGCTGTTATTTGTATCGACGATTTAACGAATGGTATCAAATTAAAAAAGGTAGTTAACTTCTATGATCATTCTTTAAATATTGGTGAAGAGGTATCTATTACTTATCAAGCTATAAAAACTGAGAATGGTGATAGTATTGACTTTAGTTTTGAACCTAAATCTTTAGAAGAAGAACATGCTAAAGTTGCTGTTTTATAAGAACATCTGATTACAGATGTTTTTTTCTTGAACAAAAAATATTTTTATTATATGATATTAGTAGGAAGGTTATAAGATATGAAATATTGTGAAATTAAAATTGCCTTTGGTAATTTAAAAGAAGTAAATGCTGTTATTAATGAACTTTTAAAACAAAAATTAGCAAGTGGTTGCCAAGTTATTGAGAGTCAAAGTAAATGGTGTTTTGAAAATAAAATTGAAATGTGTAAAGAATACTTATTATTTATCAAAACAACGAAAAATTTAGTCAATGAAATATATCAAGTAGTAAGAAAAATTCATAGTTATAAATGTTTTGAATTTAGTATTTTTGATTTTCAAAGCTCTAGTAAAGATTATCTAGACTGGATTGAAGATACTACTAGATAGGAGAATATATGCAAAAACCTGAAATATTATATCGTGGCATTCATTTAAGTTATGATGAATTAAAAAATTTTAATTTTGATGATGATTTAGTAGTTCCATATCAACCAATAATTAATGAAAATGGTCAAGAAACGGTTCTTGATGGTAATGAATATGGTGTTTATATGACTGATAATCTTCAAATGGTTAAAGATGTTTATGGTAATGCTCATGGCCCTGGTACTAATTTATATCCTAATTTTAATTTTAATGGTCATCAAATAGCTATTGCTGATGTTGGAATTGTCTATGAAATAAATACTGATAATTTAGATATCCACAAACCAAGAATTACAAGTTTATTAAGTAGTGTTTATAATAATGGTTTTAAAGGTGATGAGTGGATTACACAATCACCAATACCGTTTAATAATTTTAGAATACTCCGTATTATTATTGGTGAAGATGTTTTACATGACAGACAAGAAATTAAAATTACTGATGATTTAGGAAGATTAAAAGAAGAAATTATTAAAATATTAGATGAAAGAAAATTTAGATTACAATTATTAGCTCAAGAGCTTTTTAAATTACCTCGATTTAGATTAAATATGATTAATTCAGATGATATAAATTTATATAGAGATATTTTTGGTGCAGGTGGTTATAAATATCTAAAAGCCTCACAAATTGATTTAACAGATTTTCATGGTATTTTAAAATATATCAGTTATAAGATATATCAAAATAACCCAGATACAATTGATTATTCAACACTTAATTATTTAAAAAGATTAGAACGCAATTTATCGAAAGTCAAAGAAGATGAGAAATTGGATATGTTTAACGAATTAATTAAACACGATCTTGAACAAATATCTCGTAAAAAAGAAGAATTATTGTCAAATTCTAATAATAAGCAAATTGATACTTTACATTTTGATAATAGAAAGATGGCACTTGAGAAAATATTGAGTTATTTAGATGAGGTTTATAAAACTCAAATGGCTAATGATAGAAAGGTATATTAGACTTATGAAAGATGTATTAGCAAGCCTAAATTATAATTCTATTGTTATTTTATCTTTTTTCTTTTTATGTTTAGTTATTTTTTTCTTAAATTATATTAGTAAGGATAAATTAAATAGAATCGTTTTTTCTAATTATCGTAGTTCTTTGTTTAGCCCTTTAACTTATATTCGTTTTTTTACTCATATTTTTGGTCATCAAAATTGGCAACATTTTATGAATAATTTTTTATATATTTTATTAATTGGACCAATGATTGAGGAAAAATATGGAAGTGTCAATTTACTAATTATGATTATGATAACAGCGTTAGTTACGGGTATATTTAATTTTGTTTTTACTAATAAAAGAATTCTAGGAGCTAGTGGGATTGTTTATATGTTAATTATTTTAAGTTCAGCTGTTAATATTGATAGTGGGAAAATCCCTGTAACGTTAATTTTAATTTGTTTATTTTATATTGTGAATGAGGTATTTAATAGTTTGACGAAGAAAGATAATATTTCACATGCTTCTCATTTACTTGGTGGCTTATGTGGGCTTGTGTTTTGCTATGTATTTAAATGATGAATAGTAAAGTTATTGAACAAAAATTAATAAAATTATCTCATTCTTCCTTTCGAAGTAAATTCAAATTAAAAATGGTTGATAAAAACTATATTACCAAAATAGGTCTTGATGGTATTGAAAAACATGCTTATGACTTTGTTGAAAAACGTTTAGCGCCTCTTAATAATCCCAAAGATGGCAAACAAACGCCAATGAGAGGGCATCCTGTTTTTATTGCTCAGCATGCAACAGCTACTTGTTGTCGTGGTTGTCTTCAAAAATGGCATCATATCAGTAAAAATAAACAACTAACTGATAAAGATAAAGATTATATTGTTACTTTAATTATGACTTGGATTAAAATAAATTATAGTAAAGGAGAAAAAAATGATTAAAACGAAAAAATATGGTTCTTTGATTATTATATCTGGAACTACTTGTGCAGGGAAAGGAACAGTTATTAAAAAAATATTGGAACGTCATAATGATATTGTTCTATCTATTTCTTATACATCTAGAGCCAAAAGAGAAAATGAAAAAGATGGTGTTGACTATTATTTTGTTACAAAAGAGGAATTTAAAAGAAAAATTGATAATGATGAATTTTTAGAATATGCCATGGTTCATTATAATGATTATTATGGCACTCCAAAAAGTGAAATAATTAAGCAACTAGAAAAGGGCAAAGATGTAATTTTAGAAATTGATGTAGAAGGAGCTAAGCAGATAAAAGAAAAATTTCCTGAAACAATTTTAATTTTTATTATGGCTCCAAGTATGGAAGAAGTAAAAAAGAGAATAAAAATGCGTGGTGATGAAAACCACGAACAGATGATAAAACGTTTTAGGAGTGCATATAAAGAGATTAACCAGGTTAATAACTATAACTATGTTGTTGTTAATGATGATTTAAATACTGCAGTCTCAAAAGTTGAAGCTATTTTAGTAAGTGAAAAATTACGTGTTGATCGTATCGAAGAAATATCTGTTGAAAATGAAGAGGAGTTTATTCACGAATTTTTAATGGAGAAAGATTTTGATAATAGTAAAGTAGAAATAAAATAAATAAGTACTGATAGCTGTTCAAATAAGAAATTTTGTATTATAATATATATTATAGTAGAGGTGGCATATGAAGTGTAAAAAATGTGGAGAACAATTACCTATTGATTCTAATTTTTGTGAATTTTGTGGAACTAAAGTAACAGAAGAAGAAAAACAGGCAGCTATTGACGTTGCTGATTTAGGACCAGATGACTTAGATGATTTGATGCCAAAGAAAAAACATCCTTTAGGAGTTTTCTTTGTTATCTTAATTGCTGTTATATTAATTGGTGCTTTAATTTTTTATAAAGTTGATGAAACAAAAAAAAGTGAACAAGAAAATCAAAATAGTAGTCAATATATTATTGATGAATATGCAAAAGCGATAGAGAAAGTTGCAAGTGATTATTTATTAGATCATGAAGTAATTGAAGATTTTGATGAAATAAAAGATTTAGTAAAATATAGTAAACATAAAGTTGAATGCGACAATGTTTTTGTTAATATCGATGGAACAGTTTACTTATCTGATTGCCGTATTGATGGTACTAAAGTAACGGAGGGCTATGGTAAAAGAAAAGATATTTTAAGTAAAGACGATGCTTGTAGTGCAAGATACGATGAAGATAAGGATGAAATAAACTTTTATGTTGATGATGAATTAATAAGTGTTTACGAATGCCAAAATGGTAAATGTGGTTTGTATGAAACCGATAATTTCAAATATAATTCTTGTATGGATATGATTGCTGTTATTGTTGATGGTGATCAAAAATATCTTTATAATTATCAATCATTACAAAATATTTCAGGGCCTTTAAAAGATATTGCTCTTGTTAAAAATGGTGAAAAAGTAGTAGGCTTTATTGTTCAAGATATAGATACAGAAAAATATGGTTATGTAACGACGCGTGGTACAGAAAAATTAAAACTAAAATATGATACTTTAGCGCTTATTAGTAATAGTAAAATATATGAACAAAGCATTGATATTAAAAATAATAAAATTACAGCTAGTGAAAATGGTAAATATGGAGTAATTGATTTATCAAATGGTAATACAATAATTGATTTTAAATATGATAATATTTATCTAGGACCTAACAATTACTATGTTGTAAAACAAAATGAAAGTTATTATTTAATTGATAAAGATGGAAATAAAATTATTGATAAGGGTTATGAAATGATTTTTGCTTTTGATAAAGTTCTAGTCGTTTGTGAAAATGATGAAATAAAAATTTTAGATTATGATGGTAAAAGATTAATTGATACAAAAATTCAGACATTTATTAATTATAAAGAACAACCAATAGATGATATCTTTGGATATATGGCCACTAAAAATTCTTCAAATGATATTATTATTGAAGTAAATAAATCTAATAGTGATAATTCTAAGATTAACCGTTATATTTATCACATTGATACCAAGAAACTAGAAGTAAAATAAAAAATGTATAAAATTGAGTTTATTGTTAATGCTAACTTCAGGAGGCTATATGAAAAATAATTCTCATGATAAGGTTAAAAATACACCTGAAGAAGTTATCAGGAAAGAGACTTTTCCTGAAGAGGGCAATAAACAAGAAAATGAATCAGAAAAAAATGATATAAAGTAAATTTATATCACTAAAAAGTCAAAATAAAATTTTGGCTTTTTTATTTGTTACTTGATAAAAAAGAATATTAATGTTAAAATGATAATGTCTTAGCTATTATGGCCTGTTGGTGAAGTGGTTTAACACATCACCCTCTCAAGGTGACATTCACGGGTCCGAATCCCGTACAGGCTACCAAATTGATTGATACTCGGACTATGAAGTTCGAGTAAAATAGAAAACGGCTTGTAAAAAAGCCGTTTTATTATGCCATAATTAGTACACAATTAACTAATTATGGTATAATATACATAGATAGTAAGAGAGGTATATTATGGAAAAGAAGAAAAAAGAAATTGTTAAAAAATTACTTAATCAGAATTTAGAAGAAAAAGATGAAGAAGAGATTTTAGATCTTTTGATTGATAATCCTATAACTATTGATGTTGATAAAGAAAGTGACAAAAAATTAACTTTTGGTGAGAAAGTGGCTGATCGTTTTTCTGCTGTTGCTGGTAGTTGGACATTTATTATTTTATTTTGCTTATTTTTAGTTTTTTGGGTTGTTATTAATGGCTTTTTAATGGTTGATGCGATTGATCCTTACCCATTTATTTTACTAAATTTATTGCTTTCATGCTTAGCTTCTTTGCAAGCACCTATTATCATGATGAGCCAAAATAGGCAAGCAAAAAAGGATACAATTAGAAACCAAAATGATTATCGTACGGATTTAAAAAGTGAATTAATTCTAGAATCATTACATGATGACTTGGAAAAAATCTTACAGAATCAGAATAAAATTTTAGAATATATAAAAAATGATGAATCAAAAAATAAGTAGTTTGACTTTTTTTGACATTTTGTTATATACTGATTACGATAGGTAGGTGGGATTATGGATCCTAATATTATGATGATTCAAGAAATGGTAAATGATTATTTGATAAGTAATGGTAAAAAATCAATTACTGAACTTATGGCTAATAAAGGACAGAAAGAAGTTTTAGGGGTGTTGACACCAGCTCATAAAATGGTTTTACAACAGATGATTTTTGAATATGTAAAAGAGAAGGGTCATAATATTAATGATGTTTTAGGACATAATCAAGTTTTAGGTGTTATATCAAATGAAGAAATAAAATATATTGATCCTTTAATAGAGCAATATTATCTTCATTCTGAAATAAGTCAAAAAGTAGTATAAATTAGACTATTGTCTAATTTTTTTGATATAATCTTAGTAGGTGATTTGATGAAATTTATAGAACTCAGGGAAAAATACCCTAAATTTATATATGAAAGTTATGAAATAGAAGAAAATGATTTAGAGTATAAACTTACTTATCATTTTAATATTCCCAATTTAACAAGTTTTAGTCCAACAATAAAAATTGCAAAAACACAAATACAAGAAGATATTGATCGAAATTTACTAGAATATTTAGTTTTTCATATTGGTTTAATCGAACTAGTTAGTTATTTTAAATGTACTTGTAGTAAGGAAGTTGAAATTAAGGCTGGTTATTTAGATGAAGAACAAATAAAATGGTTTAAAAAATTATACTATTATGGTCTAGGTGAGTTTATGTATGTTAATCATATCGATTGCTCCTTTGATGATTTAATGCATATTACATGTACTAGTAATCATACTTATCATTTTGAAAATACTGATACATATACTGGTAACTTAATTGCGGTTGGTGGAGGAAAAGATTCTGCTGTTTCTTTAAATCTACTTGAAGGTATGAATAATTTATGTTTTATGATTAATCCTAAACAACCGGGTATTGATTGTATTAAAGCATCGGGATATAATACTTACTTAAAAATAGATAGAAAAATTGATCCTAATTTATTAGAATTAAATAAACAAGGATTTTTAAACGGACATACACCATTTAGTTCCTTAGTTGCTTTTATTTCTTTCCTTTGTGCTTATTTAACAGGTAGAAAATATATTATTTTATCGAATGAAGCAAGCGCTAATGAACCAACTGTTATTGGAACAAAGATTAATCATCAATATTCTAAAACTTATGAGTTTGAAAATGATTTTAATAATTATACTAAAAAGTATTTTAAGACTGATATAAAATATTTCAGCCTACTTAGATGTTTAACTGAATTTCAAATTGGTATGTTATTTTCTCAGTATAAAAAATACCATCAAATATTTAAAAGTTGTAATGTTGGAAGTAAAAGTAATCCATGGATTTGGTGTTGTAACTGCCCTAAATGTTTATTTGTTTATATTATTCTTAGTCCTTTTTTAAGTAAAGAAGAATTATTAGATATTTTTAAAGAAGATTTATATCAAAAAGAAGAATTATTAGATACTTTTATTGAACTTCTTGGTTATAGTGATACTAAACCATTTGAATGTGTAGGCACTTATTCGGAGGTTAGATACGCTGTAAGTTTAGTTATTTCTAAAACAAAGGACAAATTGCCTTTCTTACTAGATTATTATAAGAAACATTTTCCTTTAGAGTTAGCTACTGATTTTAAGGCGCAATATAATAATGAAAATAATATTCCTGAAGATTTTGCTTTCGTTTTAAAGAAAGAATTAAATAGAGTAAATGGAGTATTAAAATGATTAATCAAATTTTAAATGAGTTTAATAATAAAAATCTAGCTATTTTAGGTTTTGGTATGGAAGGTTTAGCAACTTATCATTTTATTAGGAAATATTCAAATATGCCTCTAACTATTATTGATCAAAAAAATCCTTTAGATAAATATCCTAAACTTAAAGAAGATGATAAAGTAAAAATTGTTTATGGTGAAAATTACTTAGATAATCTTGAACAATATGATTTAGTTGTTAAATCACCTGGTGTTATTACTAAAGATATCGATGTAAAAAATATTCATTTTACGTCACAATTAGAATTGCTTTTAACTTATGATCGAAATAATGTTATAGGTATAACAGCTACTAAAGGTAAAAGTACAACATCAACTTTGTTATATGAGGCAATTAAAGCTTGCCATAAAGATGTTGTTTTATTAGGAAATGTCGGAAAAGCCATTTTTGATAGCATTGAAAAAATAAAAGAAGATACAATTGTCGTGGTCGAAATGTCAGCTTTACAATTAGAATTTGTTGACGTTTCACCACATATCGCAGGAATTATTAACTTATATGAAGATCATTTAGATCATGCTGGTACAGTTAAACATTATCATGAAAATAAATTAAATATTTTTAAATTTCAAACCAAAGATGATTTTATGGTTTATAGCGCTGATATAAAACCTCTTTGTAATTATATAGATGAACGTTATCAAGCTAAAAAATATGGTGTTCAATTTGCTTATTCTTTAAATAATAATGTTATAAGTTTAAAGAATAATAAAATTTATTTAAATAACAAATTAATGTATGATACAAATGAAAAACGTTATTTAAGGGGAGAACATAATATTCGCAATATTATGTTTGTCTTAGTTATTTGTCATCTGTTACAGCTTGATATGGATATAGTCAGAAAAACTATTAATCATTTTAAAGGATTAGAACATCGTTTAGAGTATGCTGGAACTTATAATGGTATTATATATTATAACGACGCTATTGCGACAATACCCAAAGCTACCATTAACGCTATTGAAACATTAAACAAAGTTGATACTTTAATTTTTGGAGGAATGGATCGTGGAATTGATTATCACGATTTAGTTGATTATTTAAATAGTGGTGTTGTAAGAAATTTAATTTGTATGCCTACAACAGGATATAAAATAGGGGATTTAATAACTAATCCTAAAGTTAATGTTTATCGCTTGGAAACTCTAAAAGAAGCTACCTTAAAAGCTAAACAAATAACCTTAAAAGGGAGTATATGTTTACTTAGTCCAGCCGCTTCAAGCTATGAATATTTTAAAAATTTTGAAGAAAAAGGAAGAGCTTTCAAAAAATTGATAAAAGAAGATTAAGTCATTTACAATTTAAATGACTTATGTTAAAATGAAAGTGTATTGTGAGAGTGAGGTACTGATGATGTTGACAAAAAAATATCAAGTATCAGATTTCCAAGATGAAATAATTATACAATTGATAAAAGATGTTTCAAATTTGCTAGAAGAGAAAGGATACGATTCAGTTAAACAACTTGTTGGTTATTTAATAAGTGGAGATCCTGGTTATATAACAAGTTATAAAGGAGCTAGAAATTTGATTACAAAATATGAAAGGGATAAAGTACTAGGAGTGCTAGTAAAACAGATACTAAAATAGTGCGTTATCTAGGTCTTGATCTTGGTACTAAAACACTCGGAATATCGCTTAGTGATACTACACATACCATTGCCACTTCATATAAAACAATTCATTTTGATGAAGGTGACTATGATTCAGTTTTAAAAGAGTTAAAAATAATTATCGATGAATTTGACATTAGTAAAATTGTTTTAGGATTACCTAAAAACATGAATAATACTATAGGTGATCGTGCAAAGACGACTTTGCAATTTAAAAAAAAGTTAGAAGATAAATTTAATATTGAAGTAGCTACACAAGATGAGAGATTATCAACAGTAGAAGCAACTAATTATATGCTTGAAGCTGATATATCAAGAAAAAAAAGAAAAAAGAAAATTGATTCTTTGGCTGCTAATATTATACTTCAAACATATTTAGATAAGGAGAAAGGGAGATAATATGGAAGAAAAAATGACTTTTAAAGTAATAAATGATGAAGGAAAAGAAGTAGAATGTGAAGTTTTATTTACATTTGAATCTGATGAAACAAAGAAGAACTATATTGTTTATACTGACAATACTTTAGATGAGGAAGGAAATGCTAAGGTTTATGCTTCTATTTATAATCCAGAAGAAGACGAAACTAAGTTATTGCCAATTGAAACAGAAAAAGAATGGAAAATTATTGAAACAATATTAGAAGAATTACAAAACGAAATTCAAGGAAAGGACTCAGAAGAGTAGAAATACTCTTTTTTGTTGTTTTATGAAAAAAGTAGTAATAATAATTAGTTCAATTTTAGTAGTTCTTTTAGTTGGCTTTTTTTCACTTAAATTTTACTATAATTATGAATTAGGACCTGTTAGTAGTAGTGATAAAACTATTTCTGTCGAAGTTAAACAAGGTGATAACTACTATACAATTGGTTCAAAGTTATATAAACTTGGTCTTATAAAAAATGAAAAGATATATAAAATATATTTAAAAATAAATAAACCATCTGGTTTAGAGATTGGTAAATATAACTTAAAACCTAATATGGGTGTTGAAAAAATAATTGATACTTTAAGTGGTAAAGCTATATCAACGGATATTGTTATTACCTTTAAAGAAGGTAAAAATATTCGTAATATTGCTTATATAATTAGTCAAAATACTAATAATAGTGAACAAGATGTTTATAATCTTTTAAAAGATAAAAATTATCTAAATGAGTTAATAGAAGAATATTGGTTTATTGATAAAAGTATTTTAAATGATAAAATATATTATCCATTAGAGGGATATTTATATCCTAATACTTATAATTTTAAAGATAAAAATGTTACAGTTAAAGAAATATTTAAAGCGATGTTAGATGAAACAAATAAACAATTGTCTTCGTATAAAAGTGAATTCGAAAATAGTAAATACAGTGTTCATCAAATTCTTACTTTAGCTAGTATTGTTGAGTTAGAAGCTAGTAAGCAAGAATATCGCTCTTTGGTAGCTAGTGTCTTTTATAATCGTTTAAAAGCAAAAATGTCTTTAGGAAGTGATGTTACAACTTATTATGCGGCTAAAGTTGATATGTCAGAAAGAGATTTATATAAAAGTGAAATAGATGATGTTAATGCCTATAATACTAGGCCTTTATCAATGGCCGGTAAATTACCAATAGGACCAATATGTAATCCATCAATTAGTTCAATTACAGCTAGTTTAAAACCAACTAAGACTGATTATCTTTTCTTTGTTGCCGACAACCAGGGAAAAATCTATTTCACAAGAACTAATAAAGAACATGAACAAACTATAGCTAGATTACAAAGTGAAGGATTATGGGAAAGATATTAGAGATTAAAAAACAAGCTAAACTTGATCATATTCCTATTATGCAAGATGAAGGTATAGAATTTATTTGTGATTATATAAAACAACATCAAGTAAAAAAAATATTAGAAATAGGAACAGCTGTAGGTTATTCAGCCATTATGTTTGCAAATACTGATAATGATATCTTAGTAACCACTATTGAAAAAGATAGCAATTTATATCGCAAAGCTTTAGAAAATATTAAATATGTTGGTTTAGAAAAAAGAATAAAAGTAATTAATGAAGATGCTTTATTATCTAATTTAAACGATAAATATGATTTAATTTTTATTGATGCTGCTAAAGGTCAATATACTAAATTTTTTGAAAAATATAAAGTTAATTTAAAAGATGATGGTGTGATTATTAGTGATAATTTATCATTCCATGGTATGGTTTTAAATCCAACCTTAACGCATAATAGAAATACTAAACAATTAATTAATAAGATAAAGAAATATATTCATTTTTTAGAAGGAAATGAAGAATTTACAACAAAATTTTATCAACTTGGAGATGGTATATCAGTTAGTAAAAAAAAGCCTAAATGTTAAGCATTTAGGCTTTTTAGTCCTTAAATTAAAACAACAAATGTTTGTAACAAAATTTTAAATAGTTTTAACAACTAATTATTTATTTTTTCAAAATTTTTATTTAATAAATTAATACATTTTCTTTTTTCTGATAATTGTGGGTGAACATATAAATTTAAAGTTAAGTTAATATTTGCATGACCTAAAATTTCGCTTAAAGTTTTATAATCAACCCCCAAAGATATACAGTTTGTTGCGAATGTATGCCTTAAAGCATGAAAATTAACATTTTGTATTCCTAAATCATCTAATAATTTGGTAAAAAAACGACGATAAGTGCGTGGTTCTATATAATCTTTAGTTCCAGAAATAACATATTCTTCATTACGTCCTTTATAATTTGCTAATAATGATAGAATATATTTATTAATAGGAACGGCTCTGTTTGAGTTAGCTGTTTTTGGTGATGTAATGACAACCTTTGATCTACCATGTTTATCATTTTTTAAATAAATTCTTTGAAGTGTTTTATTAATATATAAAATATTATTTTTAAAATCAATATCTTTCCATTTTAAAGCACATAACTCGCCAATTCTAATTCCAGAGTAAAGAGAAATAAGAATACCTATATTTTTAGTATTAGGATTATTAATAATATACTTTGTTATTTTATCTTGTTCATTCTTATTTAAAACTCTTAATTTATGTTTTTTGTAACTAGTAGTAGGGTAATTAAACTTTAAATTTATGTTATCCATATTTTTTGAATCAATAGCTGCTTTTAAACTACTTTTAATAATTGTTACAATATCTTTAACAGTCTTTATTGAAAGACCTCCTTTGGCATCTAATCTACCATCGTTAAAAGCGTCAATAATAAATTTTTGAATTATTTCATTGTTTAATTTTCTAAGTTTATATTCACCTAATTTGGGTATAATATGACCATACACAATATTAGAGTAATTCGCATATGTTGATTCTTTCACATAGTCCTTCTGCATTTTTAACCATTTTGCAAGCCATTCTTTATAAATTATATTTTTTTTTAATAACATTTACATCATCCTTCCTTTTTTTATTTTAATTTAAGGACAATATCATTATTGACACTATTATCATAACGAAAAAAAGAATTTTAATAGAGACTTTTTGTTAAAAAAGGGAAAGGTTAACATATATAAAATGTATAATGACTAAAAAAATACCTTATTTATTTTCTATTAGGTAACAATAAAAAAGAAGGACATATAATTTAATAGAAAATAAAAATCAGTTAAAATTGAAAAAATGATACTTTTTTATTGACAAATTTAAAAAAACATATATAATATTATTAAATTTAAACGGCATGGAGAAATTTTAAGGGGGATTATTATGGTAAAGAAAATAGGAAATATTAGAATAATTATGGGTTGTATTATGATTTTTTCTTTAATGTTAACGGCTACTTTCGTATTTGCAAAAGATAATGAATTACCAATTCGTAAAAGTTACTATATTGAAAAAATCGCAGATAATAACTATGAAGAAAAAGAATTAGCGTTAGTTAATAATCTAAATAAAACAGTAATAGGTGAATATGATGGCAAATCTTATGATTTACAAATAGTAGATGGTAACGTTATTCTAAAAGATATAGCGACTGATTTAACAAGAACAATCTACGATCTAGGAGATGCTAAATATTTATCTGAGGTTAACTTATATTATTACAATGCATCATATATTTTAATTGTTACAGAAAAAGGCGAGCTATATGCTAATATTTATAAGAGTAATGATGAGAATATTGAATTTAGAAAAATTAATTTAAAAAACAAAATTCAAAGGTTAAAAGTTATTGAAAGAAAAATAGCCTTTTATGATGATCCAAGTGTTGAATTATATGGATTAAATGAAGATGTACATTGGGAAATTATAAAATTATAGAAAGTTATCTTTCTATTTTTTTATGATTTTGTTAAAACTAAATAAAACTAGACTAATTAGGTATTTTTTGTTATAATTATTTGGGTTTATAGAAAAGAAAGGAGAATTATGAGTAAAATAAAAATGTTCGCTTTAGGTGGACTAAATGAAACAGGAAAAAATATGTACGTCGTTGAAGTCGATGAAGATATTTTTATATTTGAAGCGGGTTTAAAATATAGTGAAGATAATTCTTTAGGTGTTGATTACATTATCCCAAATTATGATTATTTAAAAGAAAAAAAAGACCATATTATTGGTATTTTTATTACTCATGGTCATGATGAACAAATTGGTGCTTTAAGTGATATTTTAAAAGATTTACCAGATTTAAAAATATATGCAACCAAATTTACAATTGAAATAATTAAGAAAAATTTAGAAGAAGATAATTTAAAAACGGATAATTTAGTTGAACTATCACTACATCGTAATATATCTTTTGGTAAAAATAGTATTTTTCCAATTAGAGTTTCTCACTCAACACCAGATGCTGTTATGTATGTTTTATATACTGAAGATGGAGCGATTGTATTTAGCGGTAATTATGTTATTGACCCTTCAATGTTAGGTTGCTTTAATTGTGACATTGGTAAGATTGCTTATGTGGGAAAACAAGGTGTTTTGTGCTTTTTAAATGAATCTATGTATGCTGATAAAAAAGGTTTTACTTCACCTAGTCATCGTGCTAGAGATATCATAAGAGAGACAATCAATAAAAATGAAGGGCGCATACTATTTAATATTATGCAAGCACAAATATTTCGTATTCAAGAACTATTTGATGAAGTATCAAAAACGAATCGAAACGTCGTTGTAATGGGTAAAAAGCTTGAAGAAATTATTATTGAATCTATTGATATGGGCTATCTTAAATTTGATAAAAATAGAATTAAAAATATCAAAAATGTTAATGAGAACGGTATAATTGTTTTAATTTCTAATGAACGAGAAATGCCTTATTCTAATATTAAAAGAATATTAAGAGGAACAGATAAATTTATAAGTTTAACAAGTGAAGATACAGTTGTTTTTGCTTCACCAGTTTATGATAATATTGAAGTAAGTTCTACAAAAGTCTTTGATGCAGTTGCGGAAAAAGGTTGTAATTTAGTTATATTATCAAAGAAACAATATCGTTCACCTCATGCTTCATCTGAAGATATTTTAATGATGATTAATATGCTTCATCCAAAATATTATTTTCCAATTACTGGTGAATATCGTTATCAAGTTGAAAATGCTAATCTAGCTTATAAACTAGGTATGGATGAAAAACATGTCTTACTTAAATTAAATGGTGATGTTGTAACTTTTGTAAATGGTAATTTAGTTGACACTGATGAAAAAATAAAAACTGATGAAATACTAATCGATGGTAAACAAGCTGGTGATGTTGGAGATTTAGTATTAAAAGATCGTGAATTATTAGGTGAAAATGGGATTGTTATTGTTACAACAACCTTAGATAAAAAAACAAAAAAAATCTTAGCTGGTCCTGAAATCTTAACTAGAGGATTTATTTATGTTAAAGAAAATACAGACTTGATTGTTGAGGCATCAAAATTATCTTTAGAGGTTATTAATAGTTTTATTAATCCTAATTATATAGACTTTAATAAAATAAAATTAGGAATCCGTGAAAAATTAGGAAAATATTTTTATCAACAAACTGGTTCTAAACCAATGATTATTATTGTTGTTCAAGAAATTTAAATAAAAAAATCACATTGTTTTCATTTCAATGTGATTTTTAAGTTTAAAATGCCCCTAAGTTTATAACTTAAGTCAATTACTTTCAACATAATAATACCATTTTTAGCCTTATAAGTAAAGCCTTTTTTCCGATAGATAAATATCTAAAATAAAATAAAAAATTAATTATATACCATGTATTAACCCTTTAAAACCAACAAATTGGTTGTCCTTAAGTTATAAACTTAAGGACAAGGTGGAGGGTAAAATGAAGCAAGTAAAAAATAAAAATATGATGGTATTAGTAATAATTTTTGTAGTAACATTAACAAGT
>CANRJK010000025.1 GCA_947630955.1 uncultured Bacilli bacterium
TGCAACCACGATACCATTTTCATCAAACTTAATCTCATTTGCTGATGAAGTTTCAGTTGTTGATGTTTCATCTGCTATGACAACGCCATTCTCATCAAATTTAATATTATCTAAATTTGAATTATTGGCTTGATTATCTTTATTCTCTGGATTAGTTGGTGTCTCACTTGTACCATCTGCAACCACGATACCATTTTCATCAAACTTAATCTCATTTGCTGATGACGTTTCAGTTGTTGATGTTTCGTCTGCCACAACAATTCCATTTTCATCAAATTTAACACTATCTAAATTTGAATTATTTGTTTGATTATCTTTATTCTCTGGATTAGTTGGTGTCTCAGTTGTACCATCTGCAACCACGATACCATTTTCATCAAACTTAATCTCATTTGCTGATGAAGTTTCAGTTGTTGATGTTTCATCTGCTACAACAACACCATTCTCATCAAATTTAATATTATCTAAATTAGTGCTACTTGACTGATTAGTTGTTTCTGGTTCTTTACTTTCTACAACTTGATTTGGTACTACACTCGTACCATCAGTTATGACAACACCGTTTTCATCAAATTTTATATCTTGTAGTGAAGTTGATGTTGCTATCTCAGAACCATCAGCTATAACTGTACCATTGCTATCAAATTTGATACCCTCTAAATTAGAAGAACTATTATCTTCTACATTTGATGTGTTAGTTCCATCTGCTACGACAACACCGTTTTCATCAAATTTTACATCCGTTAAATTAGTTGATTCTTTTTCAAGCTTTTCTGTACCATCAGAGACAATAACGCCATTTTCATCAAAAACTAAATTTCCTAAATTGAAACTGCTACTTTCTGAATCTAACAAATTATTTAAATAAGAAATAGCTTCTTCATTTTTATAACCTAACGAAAAAATTTCATTAATTTGGTCATGATTAAAAAATTTAGTATCAACTAAACCACCACTAGGAAATGGTATAGCTATATAATCTTTATCTTCTTTCTTATAGCCAACTATCATAAATTTTTTCTTATCACTTGTTAAGTCACAAACTGTTCCTATTGGTAAATACTTTTTCATATAACACCTCTTTTATTCTTTTTCACCTATAACGACACCATTTTCATCAAATTCTAGTTTTGAAAATATTGGCCATTTGTCAGCATCTTCCACTTTTTGTTCATACTTCCTATCACTTTCAGCTATTAGAAAAGGATTATTTATATTATCAGATGAGTTATCAACCTTTTGCGTATTCTTTGTTTCAGATGCAAAAGTTACAACACCATTTTTATCAAATTCAATATTTTCAAAAAGACTATCAATTTTGATATTTAGATTATTAGATGTTTGTTCTAAAAGATGTTTATTTAAATTTTTAAATTCCTCTGTAATATAACCTTTATATTCTACACTTAAAATATCATCGTGATTAAATGAACAATTTTGGTTATGTTTCATTAATCCTACCGGATAGGAACATCCGCTATAATCAAACATTTTTATTTTATCAGTATATTCTACTGAAAAATAACCTGTAATCATTACTTTTTTATTATTGCCTTTAATAGTACAAATAGTTCCTATTGGTAAAAACTTACTAGACATACGATACCCCGCTATCTTATATAAATTGTACTAAAAAAAAGGAAAAATTGCAACTGAAAAAAAGAAAAAAGTAAAGATTACACAGAATCCGTGTGTCTCTTTACTTCTACTTTCCGTATTCTTAATAAATCATCATTCATTTGACCTATTGCATTATCTAATGTTTTATTAGCTTGAAGCAAATAACTTCTTTGTGCAACATAATTATCTCTTATTTTTCCTACTGCCTGACGATAATTATTTATCAAGCCTGAATATTCAAAATCACTTGGAACGTATATTTCATTATTTCTTACAATTAAATTATTTAAATTATCAATAGTACTATTTATTTTTGGTAATATTTGTGTTTGCAACGAACCGTTTTTAAAATCTAGAATAGCCATATTAATTATTCCTTAAATTAGAAATTTTTCCATCAAGATTATTAGCACAATCAACCAAATATTTACCATAATTATATAAATTGTTTTTTAATTGTATATATTCTGACTTTTCAGTTTTCATCTTAGATGCATAACTTTTAGCAGCCATCCCTGTCCACTCAAAAGTCTTAGTAGGCATATTGATTAATCTGTTGAACAAATTATCAAATTCGTTGCCAATTTCATTAGATATACGCATAATATCATTTCCACATTCACGCATTTTAACTGTATCTACTTTTATTTCAGCCATAAATTCCTTTCATAAAAAATTTTTAGTTAGAAAATCTAACTAAAAATTGTTATCATTTGCTTCTAATTCTGCTTTTTCTATTTCATTTCTAATGTGATCTATTTTATCATATAAACTTGGAATTACTCTATTATTCAAACGATCTCGATAATTAACAAGTGCATCAACACCCTTTTTTAAATTTTTACTGCCAGGCGATAAATTGTCGATTGCACAAAAAGATGAAACCATTTCAATACCTGAAGCCGAATCAATAGAATTATTTAATAACCTTACTGAGTCATATATTTCATCTAGCAAGTTAGTATATATACGCAATTGACGATATAAATAATCTACCTGTGTCATTTATAGTAACCCCTATTTTATTTTTGTCTTGTGTATCTATCAACTGAAGATGCAGCTTCTTTTCCAGCTGTTGATAATGTAGATGATTGTTTTTCCTGACTTGATTCATAGTATTCTTTTAATTCTACCAATTTATCAGCTAATTTTAATAGTTGAGAAGTGTATGCTTTACAAGCTTCCATAACACCGCTAATATAAGCACGACATGCATCTTGCATTCCTGGATCAGCGAAAGCTTTTGAAGGGTCTGTATTAGTATGAACTTCATTTAAATGATCTTCAATACTTTTTACAGTCGTTTCAATTGAACTAACCATTTCACCAACCATATTAACGTTAATACCAACAACACTACCTGGTATTAATGAACCAATTTCTGCCTGAGCTTGTCCAACAATTCCACTAAAAAGACTACTAATCTTATCTAAAGCGTCCCCAGCTCTACCTTGGATATTTGAAACAAATTGATTAAATTCTGATTTTATTGTTGCCACTATTCACACCTCCTAAAATACATTAGTAGCAGAAATATCTTCTGACATACTTTGATCTTCTTCATGATATGTTTGTTCTTGAGCTGCCATTGTAGCATTAAAAACTTCTTTCATTTCTTGAAGTTTATCTTTTAATTGCTCAGAAACTTCATTTAATTTGGCAGCGAAAGCATCATAAGCTTGTCCTTGCCATCCTCTTTGTAAAGTATCAGTAATGTTTTGAACACCATCAGATATAATTCCATTTGTTTCATCAATTGCAGCCGTATTTAAATCACTTACGTATTGTTGTGCTCCTGTTGAACTATATCCTATTGTTACTTCACTAATATCTAATCCACCCATAGTACACCTCCATTTACTTATTCCTATTATATTTTTGTAAGGAATTAGATATAACCTCTATTCTTCTTTTAGCAAAATCTGCTTTTATATCGTCATCAACTTTGTGTAAACGACTTTTAGCCTTTACTAAATCCGAAGTAATAGTTGCGATATTCTTATTAACGATTGAAAAGTTTTCTTTAGTTAAACTGTATGCATTTCTAAAACGATTCCCGCTATCACAGACAAAATAGTTTGATGTTTCTTCAACCAATCGATTTAGCAAATTAAATTTACTATTGATTCGATCTGCTGCATCACTGATATCTAAAATTAATCTGTCTAATTTATCCTCGTTAATTCCGAAAACATCTGTCTGACTCATAACTAACTCCTTTGCCTATCGTCAATACCATATCTTAAGTTCAGTTTATCATAAATTATTTATTTAAGCAACTATTTACTTGTTAATTGATTAACTTTTTTACACAAATTAACAATTTCTCTTATTGATAATTTCTTATTATTAATAGTTGACCTAAATATTTTGTTAACAAATTTATTTTTTTCAGCATTTAAACAAGACAATTTTAATTCTTCATAGTGGGCTGGTGTTAAAGAACTATCAAATTGTACTTCGATAGAACCATTATAAGTTTGATAAGCATTAATAAGGTCTTCTAAGGAAATATTTAACGTCTTAGCTATATCATCAAAGAAATTATTTTGAATAAGTAAATAATTATTTAAAAACTTCTCTCGAGTTTCATAATTATTTTCTTCAGCATAAGATATATGTCCGCTCATATCAGCTTCAAAAATTGATATTAAAGAAAATAAATCTTCTATTTTAGTAGGTTCTTTTTTTAGCTGTTCTAATAATGAATTATAAAAATATTTTGTTAATGTTGTACAAACACTGTTTTTTAAGTTAACTTTTAGAGCAACTAATTCATCATCATTTATCTCATGGCCTAGTTGTTGTTCATAAACTGTCATAAAATCGTCTGGTTCTTCTTGTATGATGTTTATAGACTCCATCATATCTAAAAGTTCTATTTTTTTCTTTTCGTTATCACAATAAAAAGTTTCAAATAATTTATTTAACGAAGATTGTTGGGTTAATCTTTCAATATCATAGGGTTTAAATTGATCATAAAGCAAGTTAACTAAAGTAAGGCTATTAATATATCCTATTTTAGTCTTATATGTTGTTGGCAAACTATCATATAATCTACAAGCTAAATTTTCAGCTGCCCCTTCAACAAGCCAATTATGATATAAAGAGTTAACCTTTAAATCTTCAAATTCTACACAATAGCCATAAGAACGCTTAACATTCATTTTTTGAATAGCTTTTAAACAAATTTTTTGAATAAAATGTTCAGCTTCATGGGCAATAACAATTTTATCGGCGTTTTCATTATCTGTTATAGTTTTCATACCATTTATTGACGTTAAAGAAACAAGTAGGCAATTATCATCCGTTATATTAGCATTATCTACTATATATCCTCTAAAAATTTTTAAATCAGATAAATTTTGACTCAAATCATCAATTGTCATAGAAAAATCATTAGATGATAACTCTTTATTCAAAGTATCAACAAAAACAGTACAAATATTATATAAATCACTATAATCTAATTCCTCATATGTTCTAACTTTATGTTCTTGTAAATATTTTTTGTTGTTTTGTTGAACAATTTCAATTAATCTATCGAGACTTATATGTTTATTTTCTAAAATTTTGGTTGTTTCAACATTAGGAAAAGATAATTGTTTATATTTTTCATAGGCTTTTTCAGTTTCATATATATCTTTATACGGATAATCTGCCTCGATATTATCTATTTCTTGTTTTGTTAAATTATAGGTATTTTCATCTATCTGAATTTCAGCATTCATAATAGCTTTAGAATAATCATCAATACCATTATTAACATATTCTTCAGTTAAGCTTTCTAATTGTTTTTCATATTCACTTGGTTCTATGGTAGTATAAGCTGTTTGTGCAGTATTATTTTGTTGTCTGCTTACATTACATCCAACAAAGTTGTGAGCACTAACAACAACAGCAGTAGCTAAAACGGCCAATTTAAATCTTTTACGATTTCTCTTTTTTTTACGGCTTTCTTTAAAAAAGCGTTCATATACTTTTAATTTCATAAACTACCCTCCGGTATTTTAATTATACCACAGTCAAAAAAAAGGAGAAAAAATTTATTTATTTTCTCCTTAAACTTTACATCATGATAACTCTAGAACCATTTCGAATATTGGTCTCACGTACTAAGCTGTTCATATTATAAACATCACCTGTTTCACCATCGCAAAAAACGGTACTATTTGATCCAACATATAATCCATTTGTTTCTTCAAATAATAGTTTATTAGTTAAACAGATGACATTTCCAATACGCCTATTAATTGGAAAATAGACATTGTATCTTTCATCAATTGATGGAACAATTAATTCAACTAAAACTTTATTTTTGTCCATCCTCACTCACCTCATCTTCAACAATATGTTTTATAACTTTATATTGTCCTTTATCTACTGCAAATAACATGTAAGGAAAATCTAGTTTACGATCCTCTAAAGAGATATCATTAATATTAATTGCCATCTGATTTCCTATATCTATACCCATCCAAATACCTGATGTATTATCAAAATTATCTTGATACCAAGTTTCTGTTTGTAAATTTTTAAAAGATGAATAAGTATCAACTAAAGCAAAATAACTATTATTAATTTTTTCTAAATTATTAAATAAATTATTTAATATAACACGACTATTCTGTCCTAATTTTGCTTTTAAAAGTCCAGCTCCAACAACAAAAATCATATTTTTATTTGGTTGACTAGCATTATCTATAAGAAAATTATTAAGTGATACAAAATATTGATCAAAATTATCACAACAATAATTTTCTTTAAATAAACCTTCATATGTTTTAGTTAAATCAACTACATAAACATTTATATTAGGTATCTTTTTCATAGTATCTATTAAAGCTTTAACAAACGATAGTTTTTGATTATCAAATTTTGAACTTAAAATAGCATTTAATTGATTATTAGTGAAATTATAAGCAAATGGTTGCTTTGTTTCAACATCAATACCAATTGCGATATTATCTAAAGCATTAGTTACATTATTAAGATTACTTGCATAGACAATATCTGGAATTGTCGCGATAGGTTTTGCTTTAAATTTATAAGCTCTAAGTAGCTGATCAGCAACGGATTTTACTACCATAACCATATCTTTTCTTTTACAAAAATAAGCTGTTTGAAATTCTAATGCTGAGCCATTCATTGCAACTAATCCACGGCCAAATATTTTAGCTGGGAATAACCCTTTAGGTGAATTAATAAGACTACGATAATCAGACTCATTAGGAATTTGTAAACATATTTTATTAGAGAAATTTTGAGCCATTCTTTGTTTTACACCACTAGTAGAAATAGTTGTTACAATGAACATGATACCATACTTACTGCCATCACGGAAGAAATTTTGAATACTATCTGATAAGCGACTATAACTTTCGGTAAAAATTTCCCAGTTATTAATAATACAAACAATTAATGGTAATTTTTTCCCACTATTGTTTATATATTCTTGATAACTACCACCATAATCAACCATTAAGTCTTTTCTATTTTGTAATTCTTCTTCAATCATTACAAAAGTATCGACGATTTTTTCTTGATCTTCTAAAGTACACATATCTCCAACGTGTGGTAAGCCATTAAACATTTTTAAAGTTTCAGCACCACAGTCAACAACATAGAAATTTACTTCTTGTGGAGTATGTTCTATCGAAGCAGACCAAATAATAGTCGCTAATAAATTTTCTTTACCTGAACCTGGTTGTCCCCAAATTAAGGTATTACCTTCACTTAAATTTAAATTTAGTAAACCTTGTTCTTGTGATGCTGGTTTATCATATTCACCGATAACAGGATTAATAATATATGGTTGAGGTTTATATGCATATTTAATCTTTAATTTATCAACATAAATTTCTGCAGGTATAGCATCTAACCATAAACTTTTTATCTTTATTTTTTCTTGAACACCTAAATTATAAATATTTTTTACAATATTAGTTAGTTGATCACCATAATCTACTGTTTCTTTAGATGTTTTTACAACATCTTTAATACTTTTAGTTACGTATCCAACGTCATTTATAAATTCAATGGAATCATCTATTTTCTTTAATACTGTATCAGAAGGTACGTACTTAGCTCCAGCCCAACCAGATTGTCCTTTATCAAAAAAATCGTCATAGCCTACTTGAAGATAAAATCTTCCTGCTTCTTTGATACTAGCAGCCTCTGGTCTTTTTAACATTTCCATACTATCGCTGCGATCTTGTACCTTTAAACATACCTTAAATTTAGCATTTGACCATATTTGATCATTAACTACACCACTAGGTTTTTGTGTAGCAAGAATTAAGTGAACACCAAGTGAACGACCAATACGAGCCGTACTTATTAACTGCTGCATAAACTCTGGTTGTTGACTTTTTAATTCAGCAAATTCATCACTTATAATGAATAAATGAGACATTGGTTCTTTAACGGCACCTTCACGATATAATCTTTGATATTTATATATATCAATGGTACTTTCACCTAACATATCTCTTGTTTCATTAAATATTCTCTGTCTTCTTTTAAGTTCTGATTCTATTGATACTAAAGTTCGATTCATCTCACTAGTGTCAAGATTTGTTATTGTTCCTACCAAATGAGGTATTTTTACATTAGTTTCTTTATTTTCAAAAGCTCCAGCTAAGCCTCCACCCTTATAATCAATTAGAACGAATTGAACTTCATAGGGATGATAGTTAACACACATTGATAAAATATAAGTGATAATAAATTCAGACTTACCACTACCTGTTGAACCAGCTATTAAACCATGTGGTCCATGAAATTTTTCATGAAGATTTAATTTAAATTGCTCCCCACTAGCATAAACACCTATAGGCGCTGTTAAACTAGTAACAGGATTATTAGTTTTCCAACGATTCAAAATATTTAACTGTTCAATTTTAGAAACTCCGTACATATCTAAAAATGATAGTGACGATGGTAAAACAGCTAAACCTTCTTTAGTTAACAAAGGTATGTTTAACAATTTATTACTTATTTGGCGCATACTTATATCATTATCATATTCTACTGCAAAAACACGTTGATTTTTAGAACTAACATTTCTTTCTAAAACGCAACCTTCCTTATCACCAATTTCAAAGAACGAATTACATTGGACAGGTAAATTCTTCATGGAATTAGTAAAGATAGTAAAACTAAATCCATAATTAATGTCTGTATTTTTTAATAAATTATCAATAATTGGTATTCCTAAATTATTTTTATAACTATCACAAATTATTAAATAATATGGTGAAAAGTTTTTATATTCAGCTGTTTTATTGATTTTCTTATCTTCCTCTTTATCATTATTTGGTTGATCAAATAATGCTTTTCTATTTTTTAGTTCTTCTTCTAAAACAGCTGAAATATCTTTTGCTTCTTCAAGATTGGTAGCAAAAAATCTAGTTGCTTTATCTTCACTCCAACAATGTGGTAAAAACTTAGCAAAGTCCCATCTATAAGCATTATCCTCATTAGTAAAAACAACTATTTTAAGATCAGCTCCACTATGTAAAGCTATCAACTGTAACATCATATTATGTATATATATATCTTCATTTTGCCCACTACATATAAAAGCTGAAATATTTTTTTTAGCTAAAGAGACATTAATAGGAACCTGATCTAACTTTTTATATTTATCAACAATCTCAAAAACCTTTTGTAATAAATCATCATCGTCAAGCGAAAATTGTTCCTTTGGTGCTTTTATTTTAATTGGTGCATCAATACTACCAATGCCTAATCTAAGTTGTAAAAAATCATCATCAGTAATTTCACGACTCCAAAAATTACGATTATTTGGTGTCATAACTATACTTTTACAAACACTTGAAGATAGACTATTATCACGCATTATTTGAGCTTGTTTTTTTAAAGTTAAATCAATTTCGTTTTCTTTTTTAGCTAAATATTCACTATATTTTGTTACCCTTTTTTCTTCTCTTTTCTTTTCCTGTTTCTTTTGATAAGAGCTAACAACTTTAGGCATTATTAAACTACCAAAAACCATCGCCGCACACATGACAATTTGTGGTATTGAATCTATAATGGTTCTACTTCCACTGATTAATCCACTACCTGTTGACCAACCCATCATCAAAGCAGATGCTGACATTGTTACACTAGATCCAATCGTTAACAACCATGGTAATTCTTCTTTCAGACTAGATTGCGGTGGGGCGTCTATTTCTATTTCTTCTTCTTCAACCATTTCTTGTAAACGTGGTGTATGATAAAAATAATCATCATCACTATACAAAGATACCCCTTGTTCTTCATCTTTTACAGGATAATATTTTGTATTATCATATCCTTCTGTTTCCTTATATGGACTTAAATTAGTAACTCTTATTAAACGGTTAGGATTATTAATTATAATAAATTTTTTCATCCAAATCATTTTAAACCCATCAATAAAAATACTATCACCAACATTTAATTTGGCACTTACAACCTTGCTATCATTTACATAAACATTATTTTTATTATTTTCTGGGGTTGTTAATATCCATTCGTTATTTTCTAATTTTATATTTGCTTGTAAAGGTAAAATTGTTGATTTATAAAAGCATATACTACAATTAGCATTACTACCTATTTGAAGCAAATTTAATTGTCTTACATCTAAGCGATAAATCAAATCATTTTCTAGTGGAAAAACATACAAATGAATTTCTTCTTTAACACCTAATATTTTTAAAGTATAACAATCATATTCTTCTAAAGTAGCATTAGCAACAGTGTATCCACCACTTACAATATTTACTACACCACTACTTTTAACACACCACTTATTATCTTTTTTCTCGAAATTTATCAAACAATTTACATTGCTTTTAGGAATTTGATAATTGTAAGAGAAAAAATTTTCGCCTTTAAACGGTAGTACAAATCTTTTAATTTTTTTATCGCTAACTAGATATATTCTCATATAAATCCAACCCTACTATTCTAATCTAACTAAAATTATATCATAGTTAGTAATAAAATTGTAGATAAAAAGTAGCAAAATTCGTTTTTGCTACTCAATTTCTTTTTTTCTTTTTAGTTTAAACCCTAATATTTGACTAAACATACCTAACTTATAAGTAATAATAAAGTATATAAGACCACCAATTAAAGCATAAACTAAACAAATCACAAGACTAATTAACCTTGATGGGTTATCAAATGGTAAAATATTTTTTAATAGTAAAATAACAACTGACATAATTGCCACACTCATAATAGTTAAGAAAACATTTTTAAGTGTCTTGCTATATGATATTTTAAATTCTTTCTTTAAATCATATAAACACATAAAAATAGTAATACTATAACCAATCATAGTGGCAACTAAATTTCCATAATAAATAGGTAAGCCTATTTTATAAAACAAAATCATAAAAGGAATATTCATCAAAGCATTAAAACCAAAACCAAGAATTAAAGCTAGATACATCTTTTTATATCTACTTAATGATTGCATCATAACAACAACGTTAGTGAATATACTACCAAAAATAGCTACAAAAATACTAACCATAAATACTTTTGGTCCATATAAAGATTTTCCATAAAACACATTCCAAACAGGTTGAGCTAATAAAGATAAACCAACAGCCATAGGAATTGTTATATAACAAATAATTTGGATTGCCTTATTTATTTTTGATGTTACTGCACTTATATTTCCTTTAACATAATCACTAGTTAAACTAGGAAGTAAACTAACTACAATTCCATTAGCAATTGCCATAACAATAACATTTAATTTGGTTCCTAAAGTAGTAACTATATTCATGATATTAGAAGCATCAGTACCAGAATATCCATAAGAAGTTAAAGTTCTAACAACAGTAAACATATCTACTAGTTGAAAAGATGTACCTATTAATTCCATAAAAATAAAAGGAACAGTATAAGTAATAATCTTTTTAACAATCATTTTCGTACTTATCTTTTTTTCTTCTTCTTTTAATTCATAGTTTTCTACCTCAATTATTTGCTTTTTTTTGTGAGATAGATAAAGATAGGCTACTATAGCTCCTAGAGTTGCTCCAAAAACAGCTACTGATACAGATATAGCTAATGGTGTTTTTAAAATATAAACACATAGATAAGAACCAGCTAATATTATAATAACCCTGATAAATTGTTCAATAACTTGTGATATAGAAGATGGTGAAATATATTTCATACCTTGAAGATATCCACGAATCATACTAATTAAAGTTACAAATATTATTGCTGTAGCTGAGACACGCATAACTAGTGTTATACCATCAATCATGATATTTCCAGCTATCATTTCCCCAGCTGAATATCCTAAAGCTCCAAGTTGTAAAACATCTTTAGCATAAATATTTATCTTAATAATATTTTGCGCTAATAAAGGAGCAACAATGAATAAAATAATTGTTGTTACAAGCGCTGTAATAATCATTATTTGTCCAGCTATTTTATAAGCTTTTTTCTTTATATATTGATAATCTAAAGTATTATATTCACTAACCATTTTACTTATAGCAAGTGGAAGTCCCAAGGTTGATAAATTTAAAAAGATAGCATAAATATTATAAGCTGATCCATATAAAATACTTCCCCTTGAACCAACAATAGCATAAAAAGGAATAACATAAATAGCACCCAATATTTTAGTAAAAATAATACATAAAGTAGCAATAAAAGCCCCTTTTAAAAAATTATCTTTTTTCACGCTATCAACCTTTCTTTTTTCATTATACTATCATTCACTAATTGTTGCAAATGACATTTAATTTGTTATATACTTATACTAGGTGAGGGTTATGGGTTATATATTTAAAGAGAAAATTACATATTCGCAATATGATAAATTTATAAAAAACTATTCTTATTTGTCTTTTATGCAAGAAAATAATTGGGCTAAAACGAAAGAATATAAAAACTATTTAATTGTTGGTATCTTAAATAATAATGAATTATGTGCAGTAGCTTTAATTATTATTAGAAAAAAACATGGTAATAATCAATTCTTTATACCAAATGGTTATTTAATTGATTATAGTAATGCTGAATTAGTTTCTTTTATGACTGAAAATATTAAACGATTAGCGCATAAATATCATGCTTATGTCATTGACATATATCCGTATATATCAACTAAAAATAAAAACTATAATATTATTCATAATAATTTATTAAAAAACAATTATAAATGGACAAATGAATATATTGATAAATCTAAAAATGTTTTAATTCCACTTCGAAGAAGTAATAAAAAAATTCCTAAAACAGAATGGAAAAGGAAATATGAAGATAAAGATTTTTATTTAAAAAGAGGTATCTTTTTTGAAGTTAGTGATAACTTTGAAGATATTAAAAGATTTTCCAATTTAATGGACGATAAAAATTTTGATGATGAGTTAATTGCTAATTTACTTATTAATTTTAAAGATCGTATTAAAATGATTTTTGCTAAAATTGACTTAGTTTTTTATCTTAATTTTTTAAAGGAAAATAAAGTTAGTGATGATGAAGTTATCAAAATTGAAGAACTTATAAAGTCATTAGGTGAAGAAATAGATGTTGGTTGTGCTTTAACTATTTTTCCTTATAATATAAAAGATAATATATGTGAATATGTTTATAACAAAGAAAAAGAGTCTTTTGGTAATTTAAGAATATCTAATGGACTTTTATATGAAGCTTTAAAGTTGGCAAGTAGTAATAATTTTTATTTTTTAAAATTATCTAATGTAGATTTAAATCAAGATTATTATGTAGATAATTACCAAGGTTTCCCTATAAAATATATTGGTCATTATTCACTTGTTATAAACAAAATAATTTATTTTTTAAATAAAGAAGTAAAAAAAAGAAGAACTTAATCTTCTTTTTCTTCTTCTTCAGTTAAGGCTTTAATAAGTTCTTCTCTACTCATTTCCTTAGCTTTTTTTATTTTAGCATCTAAAGCTAATTCAACTAGTTCTTCTTTACTTAAATCGTCTAGTGTAACTTCTTCAAGTTCCTCATCATCTTCAATTGCCTCATTATCTTCAGTAGGCATATGACCATTTTTAACTAGATATTCAATTTGTTCTTTAGTAATTGTTTCATATTCTAGCAAAGTATTAGCGATCAAATCTAATAGTTTTCTATTTTCTTTGATAATTACTTTTGTTTTTTCATAACATTCATTGATTATCTTACGTTGTTCTTGGTCTATTTCAAAAGCTACTTCACTAGAGAAGTTGTGACTTTTGTTATAATCACGACCTAGGAAAACACTTGATTCTTGGTGTTCAAATTGAACAGGACCTAAATCACTCATACCATATTCTGTAACCATTGCACGAGCTATTTTAGTCGCTTTTTCAAAATCATTGTGAGCTCCTGTTGTTACTTCATTAAACACTAACTCTTCAGCTACACGACCACCAAGTAAGCCACTAATGGTTTCTAAAAGTTCATTTTTAGTTTCTAAGAAAGTCTCTTCACGAGGTAACATCAAGTTATATCCTCCAGCTGTTCCACGTGGAATAATAGTAATTTTTTGAACTTCATTAGCGCCTTCTAATTTAATTCCTACAACGGCATGACCAGCTTCGTGATAAGCAACAATTTTTTTCTCTTTATCAGTATATTTTTTAGTTACTTTAGCAGGACCCATTAACACACGATCATGAGCTTCATCAATTTCAGACATCGTAATAGCGTCTTTATCACGTCTAACAGTAAGTAAAGCAGCTTCATTTAACAAATTCTCTAAGTCAGCTCCACTAAATCCTACTGTTCTTTTAGCGATATTATCTAAAGTTACCCCTGGAGCAAAGGTTTTTCCTTTAGCATGAACTTCCAAAATTTCTTTACGACCTGTTATATCTGGTAAATTAACAGTTACCTGACGGTCAAAACGACCTGGTCTTAAAAGAGCTGGATCTAATACATCTGGTCGGTTGGTTGCAGCTATAACAATGATACCTTCATTTTCACCAAATCCATCCATCTCAGTAAGTAATTGGTTAAGTGTTTGTTCACGTTCATCGTGACCACCACCTAAACCAGCTCCTCTTTGACGTCCTACAGCATCAATTTCATCAATAAAGATTAAACATGGTGCATTATGTTTTGCTTGTTTAAACATATCACGAACACGACTTGCTCCTACACCAACAAATAATTCAACGAAATCAGAACCACTTATATAATAAAATGGAACATTAGCTTCTCCAGCGACAGCACGAGCTAATAATGTTTTACCTGTTCCTGGAGGACCTACTAATAAAACACCTTTAGGAATTCGAGCTCCCATTTTCTGGAACTTTTTAGGATGTTTTAAAAATTCTATTAATTCGGCTACTTCTTCTTTTTCTTCCGTCAACCCAGCAATTTCATTAAAAGTAACTTTCTTACGATCGTCGTTTAAACGTGCTCGACTCTTACCAAAATCCATTGATTTGTTATTAGCTCCCATTTGTCTTGTAACAAAGAAAACAGCTACACCAACTAATAACAAAATAGGTACTACATTAACTAAAATCATTAGTAACATGCTAGAATCTGGATCTTTGGCTGTACTTATTTTAAAATCATGTTCTTGACTACCTTCATAAATAACATTTACTGTTGAATCTGATAAAGGTGTTTGAACATAAAAAGTTTCATTTTTTTGATAATTTTTTAACTTACCTGTTAATTGATATACCCCCGCACTTTGGCTAGGTGTAATTTGTACTTCTGTAACCTGTCCATCTTCCATTTTTGTATTAAATTCTGAATA
>CANRJK010000026.1 GCA_947630955.1 uncultured Bacilli bacterium
AACAGTTTTAAATTTTTGAGTGTTTTCTCTTTTTTTATATATTTTTATATTTTCCCACATTTAGTTTACTACATCTAGAAAAATATAGTAAAAAGATTGTGGGAGTGGCTTTAACTAGTATTGAAAAGAAAAATCAAAAATGATAAAATCAAATTGTTGAGAAGAACCCAGGAGTGATATGATGAAAGAATACAAAACAGAAGAAGAATTTTTGAGAGATTATGATTCAAGTGTTTTCGAAAAATTATCTATGACAGCCGACATTTTGATTTTTAGTGTCTCTGATGAAGTACAAAATAACTACCGAAAGTTAAGTAAAAAACATTTTAGTGTTTTATTAGTTAAAAGAGATAATTATCCTTTTAAAGATAAGTGGTGTTTACCAGGTGGCTTTATTGGTATTGATGAAGATATCGAAGATGCCGCTAAGAGGATTCTTGCTAATGAAGCTAATTTGCACAATATATATTTAGAACAATTATACACTTTTGGTAATCCTAAACGTGATCCTAGAATGCGTGTAGTCTCTACTTCTTATATGGCTCTAATTGACAAGAATAAACTTAGTGAGCAAATATCAACTAATGCTTCTTGGTTCAATATTTTGACAATAGAAGATAAAGAATCTATTTTTGTTACCTTAGATAATGGTAGTGAACAAATTAAGTTCAAAATTGGTAAGACTTTAAAAGAAAAAACAACAGATCGTTATAAATATGATATTTTAGAAAATGATAAATTAGCCTTTGATCATGCTTTAGTAATTGTAAGTGGTATTTCGAGACTTAAAAATAAGTTAGAATATACAGATGTTGTATTCAATATGATGCCTGAATATTTCACGCTTGGTGAATTACAACAAGTATATGAAGTCATATTAGGGAAAAAATTATTAGATCCAGCCTTTAGAAGAATAATTGCTAGCAAAGTAGAAAAGACAGATAAAATGCAAAAGGGTGGAGGACATAGACCTTCGGCTTTATTTAGATATAAAAATCATGATTAGGATAAGCTTTAAAAATAATTATATTTATTTAGTCTTAAAAATTTATAATCATATTAATGGTTATAAATTTTGTGTTTTATTACAAAGAGGGGATATATTATGAGTGATAACAATTTAGAAAATAAAAAGCAAAATATGATAGAAAATTCTTATGATGATGTATATGATGTAATTATTGTTGGAGCAGGTCCAGCTGGTTTAGCAAGTGCCTTATATTTAAGAAGAGCTAGTAAAAAAGTTCTTATTTTAGAAGCTAAAAGTTATGGTGGCCAAATTGTAAATGCTAGTGTCGTTGAAAATTACCCTGGTATTGTTTCAATATCTGGATTTGATTTTGCAACTAATTTGTATAATCAAGTCATTAAATTAGGAGCTCATATTAAATATGAAACTGTGATTAGAGTTGAAGCTGATAAAACAGTTATAACAAGTAGTAACCGATATAAAGCAAAGGCTGTAATACTTGCAACAGGAGTTACTAACCGCAAGCTTGCTTTAAAGAATGAAGAAAAGTTTGTTGGTAAAGGAATATCTTATTGTGCTGTTTGTGATGGCTATTTTTACAAAAATAAAGTTGTAGCTGTCAATGGTGGAGGAAATACAGCTTTAGGTGATGCTCTATATTTATCTAATATTGCTAAAAAAGTTTATTTGATTCACCGACGTGATGAATTTAGAGGTGACGATAAATACCTAAAAGAATTAAAAGATAAAGAAAATATTGAGTTTATACTAAATGCTAATATTATTTCATTAGATGGTCATGAAAAATTAGAAAAGATTACTATTGAAAATAAGGATAAACAAACTCAAGAATTAAAGGTTGATGGATTATTTATTGCGATTGGACAAGAACCAAAGAATACTATTTTTAAAAACATTGTTGACCTAGACGATAGAGGTTATATTTTGTCTAAAGACGATGTTTACACTAAAACGGATGGAATATATGTTGCAGGTGATGCGAGAGAAAAGAAATTACGCCAATTGACAACAGCTGTTAGTGATGGTAGTATAGCCTCAATGGTTGCTATTAAATATTTAAAATAAGTCATTGTTATGTCTTTTGAAGAAAAGATGATAGATAAAAATGTAAATATAATTTAAAAAAATACTAAATATTATACTTTTTATTGTGGTTAAAATAAAAACTAATTCAGTAAGTAGTACAATTTATTTTTCAAGAAGGTATTAGGTCAAAATTATAAGTTTTAAAGGGGTAATGTAAATAATTTGTTAATTTACTAATTGATATTAATGAAGCAAAATAGGTAACAAGCATTTTTATAAAATTGATGATATAGAAAATTAGATAGTATAATTATCTAAAATTATAAAAACTTACATAAAAAAGTTGGTTGTTATGATACAATAATAATGAAAGGTAGGATAAAAGATGAAAAAAAATATTAAAAATACTGAAGCGATTTTTCCAATGCCTGTTTTGATGGTTGCAACTTATAATGAAGATGGAAGTATTGATGTTATGAATGCAGCTTGGGGTGTGATGATTGACCGAGATATTATTGGTCTTAATTTAACGGAAACACACAAGACAGTTAGTAATATAAAAAATAAAAAGGCTTTTACTGTTAGTATTGCCGATGCTAAACATGTTTTAGAGGCTGATTATTTTGGCATTGTATCTGCTAATAATACACCTAATAAGTTTGCCAAAAGTGGTTTAACAGCAACTAAATCATCAGTTGTTAATGCCCCAATCATTAACGAATTTCCTATTTGTATGGAATGTGAATTTATCGAATACCAAAGTGATGAATATGGTATTGGCGTAGTTGGAAAAGTATTAAATGTTTTAGCTGATGAAGAAATACTTACTAATGGTCAAGTTGATATATCTAAAACTAATGCTCTTGCTTTTGATCCTTATACACATGGATATTATACAGTAACGAAAAGAGTTGGCGATGCTTTTAAAGATGGAATGAAAATAAAAAATCAACAATAAAAATTTTAATAAATCTTGAGTAACTCACTTAAAAAATTATATTACCACAAGAAAGGATGATTATCAGATGGATGTAGTAGAAATAAGTGACGACAATATTGCTGAAATTTTAAAAGAAAATTCAAAAGTTCTTATTGATTGTTATGCACCATGGTGTGGCCCTTGTAGGATGCTAGCGCCTATTATTGAACAGTTGGCTAGTGAACATTCTGATGTTAAATTTTGTAAAATTAATATCGATGAAAATGACAAAGTGTGTTTGGAATATCAGATTATGTCAATTCCTACTATTTTATTTTTTGAAAATGGAAAGTTAAAAAAACAAACAGTTGGGTTTCAAGCTAAAGAAGAATTAGTAGAGTTGATAAAAAGCTAAAAGATTTGGGGTAGTTTATGAAAGAAAAATATCAAAGATATTTAAATCAGGAAATTAAATTAGATAGAAATTTAAAACTGGGAATTATCAGTTTATTGATTGTATTTTCGGGAACATTTGGTTTTATATATGAATTTATTTTTTACTTTTTTAATAGTGGAATGAAACAATTTTATTGGCGTGGTGGTAATTTTTTACCTTGGATTAATATTTATGCGATAGGAGCCATTGGTATTTGTCTTTTGACATTTCGGTTTCGTAAAAAACCTTTAAAAGTTTTCCTAATTAGTGCATTATTTTGTGGTATTTTGGAGTTTCTTTCTGGCTTAGTTATTTATTTAGTTGCTGATGGATTCCGTTGTTGGGATTATAATACGGAAATATTAAATTTTGGTAATATTGGTGGTTTTGTCTGTTTAAGAAGCGTCTTAGTTTTTGGCTTTTCAAGTCTTCTTCTAATCTATGGATTAATTCCTTTTTGTCTTCTTTTAGCCAAAAAATTAAATAGAAAAGTATTTCTTACAATTAGTTTTACTCTTCTAGCAATCGTTTTATTTGATGAATTTTATAATTTATTGATTGCTCGCTTTTTTAAAACACCAAGATCATCAGCTGTATATAAAAAGTTAGGCTTTCATTATGTAGAATTTAAACGATGAAAGTAGAATATAAAAATTAGATAAAAAAAGGATTGTTTTTGATTATAACAATCCTTTTAAATTATTTATTTTGATACTTTTCTGGTAGAAGATGAGTATCAATTTTCTTTTCTAATCTTTTTTGAGCAACACTTTGTCTTCTAATTTTACTAAAATAATCGGCTCTTCTTCTTTTAGTGTAGCGTCTTTTATCCATTTCATGTTGATAAACGATATCCTCACACTCAGTGTCTAGATTAAATTCACCACCACTATAAAATTTGTAGAAAAATTCAATTAAATTATCTACTGAACATTTGCTTTTGTGTTCGATGTATAGATTTGTAAAGTCAACTAATTTTCTTAAGTCATCTGACTCATAGTTATAAATTTCAAAATTTTCTAAACCAATAATATTATTATCTTCTTTATTTTTGTATAAGTTAAATTTTTTATTTTCATCCTCATATCCTAAAACAATCCATTTGTCATCTGGTTGTCCATTTGAAGGATAAAAACCTGGATATAAAGAAAGATATTTTTTATCATTGACCTTGATAGTTGTAACTTCAAATCTGTGATCAAAAAGTTGTGGAAAAACAACTTCAGCTTCATGTAAAGATATGGCTGAGCTACTAATAATTCTATCCATAATTCTTAGTAAATTTTTCTTTGCTACATTAAAAGACTTAACATCATTATTTAAACATCTTAACTCATTCATGATATTTATAATACCATCTGAGTAACTTAAATTATTTTGTGCATTAAGCATGTTTATTGTCGCAACTTCATATTCCCCTAGGTATTCTCTATATTGTTCAAAAATTGCCATTCAAAAACCTCCCAATTAAATTTTATCATAAATAACTATTTATTCCAAATATATTTTACTTTTTATAGTTAAAATTAATTATAATTTATTCAAGTTAATCCATATTATAAATGGTGAAAAGATGAAAACAAATAGTATATGGTTAGATAAAAGTCAAACATTATCGGTAACGAAATTAAATAAAAATATTGATGTTGATGTTTTAATTATTGGTGGTGGTATAACAGGTTTATCAACCCTCTATTATCTAAAAGATAGTAATTTAAATGTCTGTTTAGTTGAAGAAAACCTAATAGGTCATGGTGTTAGTGGTAAAACGACTGGTAAGATAAATTATCTTCAAGAATGTGTTTATTATGATATATGTAAAAGATATGATTTAGATGTAGCTAGAAAGTATTTAGATTCACAAAAATTAGCGATAGCTGAAATGAAAAAAATTATTACAACTGAAAAAATAAATTGTAATTTTAAGAAAGTTAAATCATATGTATTTACTAATGATAAAAATGAAATAAATAAGATTAAATTAGAAAAGAAAATTCTTGAAAAACTAGGAGTAAAAGTTAATGAAGAAAAAAATACTGAGCCACTTAAAAGTTTGTATGCAATATCTGTTGATGACACTTACATTTTTCATCCTATTAAATATTTAAATAAGTTAAAAAAAATATGTTTAGCCTTTGATAAAAAAATTTATGAACACACCAAAATAAGACAAATTAAACAAGAAAAAAATTATTATTTTTGTTATACCGATAAATATCAAATTAAAACAAAAAAGATTATTCTAGCATGCCACTATCCTTTTTTCTTATTTCCTTTTCTTTTGCCATTAAAAGCTAGTATTGAAAAATCTTATATTACAGCTTCCTTATCAGATTATGACTCTAAAACTTTTATTACATCTAAAAAACCGACTAAATCTATTAGGTATCATAAAGATAAAAAAGAATATTTAATTTATTTAAGTCATTCAAGTAATATTTGTGATGATTTAAATGATGAAAAAAATTTTAAAGAAGTTATTAATGAGGTAAGACAATTAGGCTTTGAACCTAGTTATATATGGAAAAATGATGATTTACTTTCAATTGATAAAATACCATATATTGGTAAAATAAAAAAAGATAATAATAACTTATTAATGGGAACTGGTTATAATACTTGGGGCATGACAAATGGCACTTTAGCTGGTTTAATTTTAAGTGATATGATTTTGGGAAAAGAAAATCCATACATTGACTTATGTAATCCTTTAAGAGTTAATAAATTATCTAATTGTAGAAAATTCGCGAAAAATGCTTATGGTAGTATCAAAGGTTATATAGAAAATAATGTAATTAAAAATAAAAAATGGTATTCATCGAACATAGAATTTAAAAAAATAGATGGCGATGAACTTGCTATATACAAAAGTCAAAATGAAGAATATATTGTTTATAACAAATGTCCACATCTTGGTTGTCGTTTAGTCTTTAATGAAGTGGAAAAAACATGGGATTGTCCATGTCATGCTTCGCGTTTTGATTTAACTGGTAATTGTATTAAAGGACCTAGCCGTTATAATATAGGGTATAAGCAAAAAAAGAAGTAGGTATTTTCTTATTATCATTAAATAATTTACTATTTTGTTTTATAAGTGGTATAATGTAGTTAGTAAATACATTGTTATTTACTAATTAGTTGTGAGTTTTTTAAATGTGTTAATAAAACAATTTAAATTTAATGGAGGGAAAATGCGTTTATATAGATTTTTTGCAAGTGCAAGAGAATTAAAAAATTTTGTAAATGAAAAAGAGGGAAACTCTAATTTACAACCAATAAGAATTGTGGTAGAAAATGACTTATCAGAAGCATCTAAATATACAGATAAAAAAAATTGCGCTTTACTAGATTGGGACTATAATGATCAAAATGCAGAAATATTGATTGCTTACATCAAAGAACATTTAAAAATATGTCCAAGAATAGAATTATGGCGTGCTGGCATTGGCGATAAGACGGAAGCCGTTATTAAAAAATGTTCTAAGAATATTTTAAATAAAGAAAAAATAAAAGAAATATGGGGGAAAGATTCTTTTGATGAAACAGCTTGTTTGGTTGTATATAATTCTTAACTGAAAACTATTTTCATATAGTTTTCTTTTTTTGTTACAAATTTAATTGCTATTTTAGTTAAATAAAGTTAAAATAATATATAGAAAGAGTGATTTGAAAAATGAAGAAATTAAGTTTAATAATAAGCCTATCTTTAATTATTTCACTAGTTTTTGTAACAGGATGTGATAAAAAAACAGCATCAGAAAATAAAGTTGATGAACCTAATACTAGTGAAAATAACAAAGAAGTTGATACTGACTCTAGTTCTAATGAAGAAAGTAGTTCTTCTGATAGTAATTCTAATAGTAGTTCTAGCAATAATTCTAAAAGCGAGATCAAAGATAACTCTAGTACTAGTTCAACGAGTAATAAGCAAACTAATATGAGTACTAAAACATCATCCAGTACCAAAACAATAGTTGGTAAAACGACTAAACAATATAATATCGAAAAAGTTAATGGTGTTTATTATATTAAGGGTATTTTAATTGCTAATAAAAGTTATGCTTTGCCAAGTAGTTATGCTCCAGGTGGTTTAAAAAGTGAGTTTACGATTGCTTATAATGAAATGAAAAAAGCTGCTCTTAAGGAAGGTATAAGTTTAAGTATTGTTAGTGGTTATCGTTCTTATAATACGCAAGCTACTTTATATAATAATTATGTTAAAAGAGATGGTAAAAAAGAAGCTGATACATATTCAGCTAGAGCAGGACATTCTGAACACCAAAGCGGTTTAGCCGCTGATTTAAATAAAATATCTGATTCTTTTGGTGAAACAAAAGAAGGTAAATGGCTTGCTAATAATTGTTATAAGTATGGCTTTATTTTAAGATATCCAAAAGGAAAACAGTCAATAACGGGTTATGTTTATGAACCATGGCATTTTCGCTTTATTGGTGATGAAGCTAAAAATTTATACAACAATGGTAATTGGATAACACTTGAAGAATATCTAGGTATAGATAGTAAGTACTAGTTTTATCTAGTACTTTTATTATATAATAATGCATGATGAGGAGTAGGTTAAATGATTTTAAATGTTAGTGGTCGAACCGATATTGTTGCTTTTTATTCTGATTGGTTTATAAAACGTTATGAACAGGGTTTTGTCGATGTTAGAAATCCTTTTTACCCAAACCAAGTAAGTAGAATTTATTTTAATGACGTAGATGCTATTGTTTTTTGTACTAAAAATCCTTTACCTATCGTTTCTTATTTACCTAAGATAAAACAAGCCATCATTTTTCATATAACTATAACGCCATATCATAAAGATATTGAACCAAATGTTATACCTAAAGGACATGTGATTGATGGAATTAAAAAAATATCCAAAATTGTTGGCTCAGAATATACTTATGTAAGGTATGATCCAATTATTATTAATCATAGATATAATATTGAATATCATTTAAAAGCATTTGATAAAATGTGTCACCTTTTAAAAGGATATGTTAAACATATCATAGTATCTTTTGTTGATGATTATAAAAATGTTGATAAACATAAAAGTGATTTACAGATTCAAACATTAACTGAAGAAGATTACAAAAAAATAGGAAAATCTTTTTCTCAAAGTGCGAAAAAATGCGGTATGACAGTTCAAACATGTGCTGAAGAACATGATTTAACAGAATATGGTTTTATTAAAGAAGATTGTATTTCACCAACTTTAGCTTTTAAACTTACTCACAAAACTAATTTTAAAATTTGGAAAGAAAGACCATGTCATTGCGT
The DNA here is from genome assembly GCA_947630955.1 of uncultured Bacilli bacterium. GTDB lineage: Bacteria > Bacillota_I > Bacilli_A > RF39 > UBA660 > UBA5578. Next base: position 8,665 of record CANRJK010000026.1, read on the forward strand.
TAGTATGGTTGATATTGGCGTTTATAATTCTTGCTTACATTTTTGTAAATATTGTTATGCTAATTATGATGAGAGAAAAGTAAAAGAAAATAATCAACTTCATAATCCTAATTCATCATTATTAGTTGGGAATTTGAATGAAAATGATATAATAAAGGTTAGAAAAAGTTAAATGCAACCGAAAAGTTACATCAAAACAACTGAAAATTGGTAGAATGCAACTAGGTTTTGTTAGATAATGATGACGAGGTGAGAAAATGAAATTTAGTGAAAAACTAGTTCAGCTACGTAAACAAAATAAACTGAGTCAAGAGCAATTAGCTGATATGCTCGATGTTTCAAGACAAGCCGTTTCTAAATGGGAATCGGGAATGACTTATCCAGAAATGGATAAGCTACTTACAATGTGTAAACTATTTAAATGTAGTTTAGACGAATTAACGAATGATGAAATAACAACAATAGATTTTGGTGAAAAGAAAAAAAGTAATTTTATCATCGATACTTTAGATATGATTGCTAAAACATTTGAGATGTTTAAAACGATGAAGGTAAAACAAGTGATTAGTTGTGTCTTTAGTATGTTACTATTATACTTTATCTTGTTACTTTTAGTTATTCCCGTTAATAAAATTATTGATTTGGGTAATGAGGTCATTTATTTCTTTGGACCAGCTCGTCCTTTCTTCAGTGCTGTTTGGACCTTTTTAATTAAAGGAGCTTATCTTGTAGTAGCGGTAGTTATCTTTATTTATATCTTTAAAGTTCGTTACTTAGATAGATTTGAATACGTTCCTAAACCAATTAAAGATAATGATAAAAAAGAAGATGCTAGTGGAAAGGTTAATGTTAAAGATGTGAGACTTGAAGAAAAAGAACTAGAACCCCAAGTTATTTATTACCATGAAGATAAACCTAATAACTTTTTTAAAGTTTTCAGTACTTTAGCCATTATCTTTATTAAAGCTCTCATCATATTAATTTTAATACCTTTCATTTTAGGCTTTCTAGCTTTATTTGCCGCCTTAATTGTTGATGTTATTTTAATGTTTAAAGGTGTTATTTATATTGGCATCTTCCTAGGTATCCTTTTTGGTATTATTTTAGACTATATCATTTTGAAATTAGGTTATGATTTTTTATTTAACCATAAAATTCAATTGAAAAGAATTTTTATAACGTTTATAATAGGATTAGCAGGGATGGGTATTGCAATTGGAGTATCTTTGTTTGAAGTATCAACGACTAAATATTTTGATGAAGCTCCAGTAAAAGCGACAGATAAAGTTAAACACTCACTTAAAATGGATAATAATTTATTTTTTAGATTTGACTATGATGCGGGAATTACCTATGAAATAGATGATAATTTAAAGGATGAAATTGATATTATAGTAACTTATAATAATGAGATTACAGACATAAGAGTATCAGAACCTTTCATAACCCAAAATGGTAATTTTAAAATCGTTGACATAACGACATATAACGCTAATAATTTATGGAATCAAGATCGTATTTTAAATTATTTAATCAATGATTTACGTCATCATCGTGTTCATAATTATGAAAAATTATATAGTGTAGAGGTTGTTATTAGGACTAGCAAAGCTAATGTAGATATACTAGAAAATAATTATATAAAGTATGAAGCTCAGCAAGAAAAATATTTAGAAAATAAAGAAACAAAAGAAGAACTCGACCATGTCAATAATCAACTAGCTCATCTTCAAACTGAATATGATCTTCTATTAGAAGAAAATGAAAGATTGAAAGATGAAAATGATACCTTAACAGCAACCAGTAATGAATGGGAACAGAAAGCTTTAGAATATCAAGATTTACTTAAAGAATATAAGGAAAAAATAAATAATTTAATAGAAGAGTAGTTGTGATAAAATGAAAGAAACAGGTAAAATGATTGCTAAATTACGTGATAAACAAGGCTTATCAAGAAGTGATTTAGCTAATGAGTTAAAAGTTCGTGAAAGTGTTTTAAAAAAATGGGAAAACGGAACAAAAAATCCTTCACTTTTTCAGTTAAAGAAATTATCAAATCTTTTTAATGTAAAAATATCTAAACTAGCAGATGATGATATACTTATTAAAAATATTGATAAAAATCATAAACGAATGTGGAAAATGGGTATAGGACTTTTGTTTTTAATCTTTTTTAGTATAGGAATATCTTTTATGTATTGTCATTTTAAAGCGCAGCTTCAAGAAGATATTTATGTTTTTAAAGGACAAAGTGATAACTTTAAATTTAGTGATGGGATTGTAGTTTTATCAAAAAACAAAAGATATATTTCGTTATCTAAGTTTGACTGTGTGGATAATCTTGATGTTGCTGATTTAACAATCAATATTGCTTTTAATAATGAAATCTGGATTACATCTGAATACCATGAAGGTAAGATATCATTTAAAGAATGGATAAATAAACTAGTTATTAGAGAATATGGTCAAAGTAATGATAAGATAGATCCCTTTTTAAAACATAATAATAAATTCTTCATTGATAATATGCAAGTAGAAATTAATTATTGTAACCATGATGATAAATGTATGACAGATGTAATAGATATTGAACCTGTCGAATTAAAATTAAATAATAGAGTAATTGAAGACATATAATTTATGTTTTTTGGTCACTTTAAAGTTTTTTTAAAGTTATATAGTTAAGTTGAGGGATGAGATTATGGAAATATTAAATCAAGATAAACTTAATTATGATTAAGTATAAAAAAAGTTGAACAGGTAATGGAATATATTAAAGAAATTAATAACCATAACTATAATTGAAAAATCAGTTAAAATTCAAGCTGTGGAATTGGATATCACTTGCGAAAACAACTATTGAACATGATGACGGTTATATTAACGTAACATCAAAGGTTGGAATCGGTACTAAATTTGAAATTAAATATTTAAAATAATACCTTTTAAAAATAATGAAAAGGCGCTATAATAAAAATGGTGATTTTATGGATAAAAAGAAACTTTTAACAATCATTGGTGTTGCTTTAGTAATTGCGCTAATTATTTTTTTAGTGATTAATATGTTTGCTAAAACAGAAACGCCATCAAAAAATAATGAAAAATCTAATGAAAACAAGGAGGACAAACAAGCTATTGCTATCGATTATCAAACGTATCAAGAATTACGATCTGAAGTTCATGAAAAAGAAACTTTTGCTATCCTAATCATGAATACGGATGATGAAGTTAGTGCGACTTTTAAAGAAGAAGTTTTGTATAGTTTTAAAGATCGTAAAGCCAATGTTTATGAAATATATATTGACAAACTAGATGATGTATCTCAGTCTAGTATTATTGCTGATGTAACAAAAATTATGGGATATGATAAACCAACAATCATGATTCCAACTCTATTAGTTAGTAAATATGGCAAAATAGTTTATAAACAAGAATTGTTAGTTTATAGCCCAGAAATTATAAGTAATCTAGATGACAATAAAATAGAATAGAGGTTTTATGAATAAGAATATTATTGAAAATATAAGTACAAACTTAAAAATAAATGTTAAACAAGTTGAAGCTACATTAAAGTTATTAGAGGATGGTAATACCATTCCTTTTATTGCTCGTTATCGTAAAGAAGTAACAGGCAATTTAAGTGAAGAAATAATTAAAGCTATTGATGAAGTTTATGAATATCAATTAAATCTATTAAAAAGAAAAGAAGATGTTATTCGTTTAATTGATGAGAAAGATTTATTAACAGATGAACTAAAAGAAAAAATAATGGCTTGTGAAAAACTAGTTGAAGTTGAAGACTTATACCGACCATACAAAGAAAAAAAGAAAACAAAAGCAACAGAGGCTATAAAAAATGGACTTGAACCACTAGCTAAAATGATAATGGCTTGCCCTTTAAAAGGAAATATTAATGATTTAACTACAAAATTTGTCAATGAAAAAGTAAAAACTACTGAAGAAGCTTTAATGGGTGCTAAATATATTATTGCTGAATGGATAAGTGATAATGCATCTTACCGTAAGTATATTAGAAATAATATTTATCGTTTTGGTACTTTAGAATCAACTTTAAAAAAGTCCGCTAAAGATGATAATAAAATATATGAGATGTATTATGCTTATGAAGAAGCTATATCAAAGATAAAACCACATCGTATTTTAGCTATTAATCGTGGGGAAAAAGAAAATATATTAAATGTTAAAATTAATATTGATAAACAAAATATTATTAATTATTTAGAAAATAAAAATATTAAAAATAATGATAGCTTTTGTGCAACTTATATAAAAGAAGCTATTGAAGATAGTTATAAAAGACTTATATTCCCATCTGTTGAAAGAGAAATTAGAAGTGATTTAACAGAAAAAGGGGAAGTTGCTGCTATTGAAAATTTTGGAAAAAATTTAGAAAATCTTCTTTTAACTCCACCAATGAAAGAAAAGATTGTTTTAGCCTTTGACCCAGGTTTTGTTAATGGCTGTAAACTAGCTGTTATTGATAAAAATGGTAAATATTTAGATTCTACTGTAATAAAACCCTTTTTAAATAATAATAGTGCTGAACAAATAAAAAAGGCTAAAGATATTATCTTAAAATTAATTCAAAAATATAAAGTAGATATTATTGCTATTGGAAATGGTACCGCTTCTCGTGAATCTGAAAAGTTTTGTGCTGATTTGATTAAAGAAAATAATCTTAGTTGCAAATATGTTATTGTCTCAGAAGCTGGAGCATCTATTTATAGTGCATCTGAAATAGCTATTTTAGAATTTCCAGATTTAGCAGTTGAAAAAAGAAGTGCTGTATCTATAGGTAGAAGATTACAAGATCCATTATCTGAACTAGTTAAAGTACCACCAGAAGGTATTGGTGTTGGTCTATATCAACACGATGTTAGTCCTAAAAAATTATCAGAACGTTTAGACTTTGTTGTATCTAAAGCTGTTAATAGTGTAGGTGTTAATATCAATACAGCCTCACCATCATTATTAAAATATGTTTCAGGTATTAACAAAAAAAATATCGAGAAAATTATTAACTATCGTGAAGAAAATGGACGTATTAATTCACGTGAAGAAATCAAAAAGAAAAAATTACTAAGTGATAAAGCATACGAACAAGCTATTGGATTTTTACGAATAACTGAAGGAAGTAATGTTTTAGATGAAACGTCAATACACCCTGAAAGTTATGCTATAACCTTAAAATTACTTGAAAAATTAAATTGTACCTTAGCTGATGTTGGAAAGAAAAATCTTATAGAAAAACTCAATGATATAAACTTAGAAGAATATAAAAAGAATTTAAATACTGATATTTATACTTTAGAAGATGTTGTTAATTGCTTAAAAAAGCCAAATCGTGATCCACGTGATGAAATGCCTCAACCAATTTTAAAAAGTGATGTTTTAAACATTGATGATTTAAAAATAGGTATGAAATTACAAGGTACAGTTCGTAATGTTGTCGATTTTGGAGCTTTTATTGATATTGGTTTACACAACGATGGTTTAGTTCATATTTCTAAAATATCCCACGATTATATAAAACATCCATCTGATGTTTTAAGTGTAGGAGATATTGTGGATTGTTATGTTGATGAAATAAATAAAGATAAAGAAAAAGTATCATTATCATTATTAGAAAAATAAAAAGTCACATTGAAATAGAAAACAATGTGACTTTTTTCTATAATAAATTGCCCCTAAGTAATCTACTTAAGTCATATATCATTAATAAAATAATACCATTTTTAGCCTTATAAGTAAAGCTTTTTTTATTGCTTAAAATACTTAACAAAAATAAAAATTAAAAATATCAAATAGCTTTTAACTCCTTTAAAATCAACAAACTGCTTGTCCTTAAGTAGATTACTTAAGGACACATTGGAGGGTAAAATGAAGCGAGTAAAAAATAAGAATATGGTAGTATTAGTAATAATCTTTGTAGCAACCTTAACAAGTAGTATCGGCTATAGTGCGTTACAGTCAAATTTAAAAGTAACAGCAGATTTAAATGTCTTAAAAGATTACGTACCGGATGGAACATTATATGATATGATGCATCACATATCGGAGATGGATAATACAAGTAGTAAATATGTGAGTAGTTCGAGTGGTATAGATTTTTCGCAAATATCATCGGATACCAATGGTAAGGGTGTGTATGAATTATATACAACCAAAGATGAAAAATATCCAATTCATTATTATCGAGGTGAGGTGGATAATAATGTCGTATTTGCAGACTTTTGTTGGAAGATCATCAGAACCACGGAAACAGGGGGAATAAAATTAATCTATAATGGTGAACCAAGTGATGATGGCAAGTGTGACAATACTAGTAAAAA
>CANRJK010000027.1 GCA_947630955.1 uncultured Bacilli bacterium
CCACTACTTGTTGTTCTGATGATTTTCCAACAAAAGTTGGCAAATATGATATTATTATCTGTTACAGCTCCCCTGTAATAATAGATTGGGTATTTATCATTTACTGTTGTATGTAACTCATATATTCCCTTTCCATTTGTGTCTGATGATATCTTACTGAAATCTATTCCACTAGAACTACTTACATACGTACTTTTTACATTATCAAGATATGAGCTTGCTGTTAGTTTATCTAATATTGGTTTCGGTTTTTCTGGTAATGGTGTTATCAAAAATGGTGTTTCTTTGGTACCATTTCCACTTAGATACTTCGTTTCATGTTTTAGTGAAACAACTGGGCGAACACCTAGTTCTTCACCAACGTATGGGTCACCATAAGGATCGAGGTTCCCACTGTTATGCATATCAAATACTCTCGAAAGAGAAATGAAAAAAGATGGGGTCATGATCCAATACCCTCGCCCTGTATATAAATAATAGTTATTAGGAGCGTTTTTCCAACCAACTATTCCACCAGCATAAGCTGCTTCATCTGCTGTTATTAATCCTACGGGATATTTTAGTTTACCATTGGTAATGCTAAACTCATCATTTTTGTTACACAATAGGCTTGGCTTTTTATTTTCACTCAGTCTCCTAGTCGCTTCATAGTACGGATTGTTTCCTGATTTATTTTCAATACTTCTATCGTTGCAAAAGATTGTATCTTCAAGGTAATCTGAATATTTACCCTCAATATTATCTTGATACCATTTATCTACTTTAGTTTTAATTGTACTGTCAACTGTATCATTATCATATTTATATCCAACATATTTTTCATCATCTTCTATTTCATTAAAAGCAGAAACTCCTATTTCTGTTGTTGTTCCCATATTATCACACTTGCCATCGTCACTTGGTTCTCCATTGTATATTAGTTTTATACCACCGGTCTCTGTTGTCCTGATTATCTTCCAACAAAAGTTGGCAAATATAACATTATTATCTACTTCTCCTCGGTAATAATGAATAGGGTACTTATCAATTGCTGTTGTATGTAGTTCATATACTCCTTTACCGTTTGTATCGGATGATATTTGTGAAAAATCAATACCATTAGGGCTACTTACATATTTACTACTTGCATTATCCATTTCTGATATATGATGCATCATATCATACAACGTTCCATCGGGTATATAGTCTTTTAAGACATTTAAGTCAGCTGTTACCTTTAAGTTAGACTGTAAGGCACTATATCCAATACTACTCGTTAACGTTACTATGAATATTACTACTAATATCATCATATTTTTATTTTTTACTTGTTTCATATTATCCTCCAAATGTGTCCTTAAGTTATTTACTTAAGGACAACTAGTTTGTTGAAAAATAAGGGATAATATAGTATTTGATTAAAAAATACTTGCTTTGTTAATTAATATTGATAATCAAAAAAAGCTTTACTTTATAAAGCTAAAATGGTATTATTATATTAATAATTGGTGTCACTAAGTAAATAAATTAAAGACAAATAGTAGCAAAAAGAACTTGACTTTATTAATCAAGTTCTTTTTTTTGACAAGTTAGTTTATCTAATTCTTTTTCTTTTAGTTCTTTATAAGATTTAATATCTAGTTTATCTAAATTTTGTTGTTCAACATCTTCTATATTATAAGTAAAGATAATATTGATTTTATCATTGATACTTATTTCACTATATATTGTATTAAATTCTTTGTATTTATTATCAAAGTTATTAACCAGTTCTTGAGCTTTTTCTTTATCTTTTAAATCAAATTCATAAGTATATATTAGTTCTTTTATTTCATCTTCTTTGTAAGTGACTTGAATTTTAGTATTGTCACTAGTATTAGTTTTACCTGTACAGATAAGTTGACCTTCATCAATTGTTTTTTCTTTTTTAGTTTGTTTTGTTGCTGGCTTTTCTTTTTTAGGTAAAATATCGATAAGGCTTACAACTATTAAAACACAAATTAGAATATAATTGATAATTGTAAAAAATAATGTTGCTTTGTTATTAGATAAACAGATAATTCCTAAGAAAATAATGATGATAAATATTAATGTTACTTTAAAAATATTGATTTTATTAGTCCAATCAAAGTCCGTATTAATATAATTATATATAAAGTAGGCTAAATATCCTATGATTAAGATAAACATAATTAATTTGGCAGCTAAAGATACCAAAGTCTTTTTTTTGACTATATCCTCTTGCATATCATCACCATCCATATTATATAACATTTTTTAAATAAATAAAAGTTGGTGGTAAAGATAAGGAAAATATGCTATGATATATGTAGTGGTGGTATTAATGGAAAAAGAAGTGTTAGTAAAAATATTTGAATTAGTTATAGTTCCATTTTTAGTAGTAGCAATCTCGACGCCTTTTATCAAAAAGTTGGCTGAACATTTAGGTGCGATGGATATTCCAAATAATCGTAAAGTTCATTTAAAGCCTATTCCAAGATTGGGTGGTTTAGCTGTTTATTTTGGTTTCCTTGTTGGTTATATGCTTTTTGGTAAACCAACAGGTGTTATGAATTCTATTTTAATTGGTAGTTTCTTTATTATTTTAACAGGTGTTGTTGATGATATAAAATCTTTAAAGCCAATAGCAAAGTTTACTGGTCAATTAATTGCGGCTTTGATTGTTGTCTTTTATGGTGGTTTAGTCATTAAAGATATAAGTGCTTTCGGTATTCATATAAATTTTGGTTATTTTGCTTATCCTTTAACCATTTTCTTTATTCTTGGTTGTATTAATTGTATTAATTTAATTGATGGTCTTGATGGCCTTTCAAGTGGTATTTCAGCTATTTTCTTTTTAGCAATCGGTATTGTTGCTGCTTGTCGTTATCAGACGGATCTTGCTTTTATCCTAACTTTTATTATGCTTGGATGTTGTATTGGCTTTCTAGTTCACAATTTTTATCCAGCGACCATTTTTATTGGTGATTCAGGTTCGATGTTTTTAGGTTTTATTATGTCAGTTATTACAATGTTAGGTTATAAAAATGTAATGATGTCATCAATGATTATTCCACTTTTAATATTAAGTGTTCCTATATTAGATACTTTGTTTGCTATTTTAAGGCGTAAATTAAAAGGGGAAAGTATTTCAAAACCTGATAAGTCACATATTCATCATCAATTTTTAAAAAGGGGTTTTTCTCAAATTGGTACGGTTTTAACTTTATATATGATAACCTTTTTATTCGCTATGGCATCAGTTATATATGTTCTTGTTAATGCTGTAGTAGGCTATATTATTTATGGCGTTTTACTTATATGCTTGATTGTTTTTTCTTTAAAAACGGATATTATTTTTTCTAAAAAGAAAAAAGATGATAACAGGAAAGGTTAAAATTAACCTTTTTTTCTTGAAGTCACATAATAACTTTGTTATAATAAATTAAAAATGTTCAAAGGTAGGAGAGATTTGCTTGTTATTTTATGAAGTTTATAAAAAATATATAAAGATTTTTCGTTATTTATTTTTTGGCTTTTTAACAACTTTATTAACTTTATTAACTTATTATTTGTTAACGATGTTTTTTTTAGATGTTCATCATCCTTTTGAGTTACAATTAGCAAATATATTTTCTTGGATAGTAGGTTTTTTATTTGCTTATATAACGAATCGTCTATTTGTTTTTAGCAGTAAAAATAAGTTGGTAAGAAAAGAATTTATCTATTTTTTCTTAAGCAGGTTATTAACTCTTCTTTTAGATATTTTTATTATGTATCTTTTTGTGACTATTTTAAAATATAACGATAAAATAATGAAATTAATATCTCAGTTATTGGTTATTATTTTTAATTATTTATTAAGTAAGTTTTTCGTTTTTAATAAAAGTGATTTGGAGGTTTAGTAATGAAAAAAAGTAAACACAATGGGAATATTAGTATTTGGAAATTTATTTTTGCTATTTGTATTTTGATACATCATACTTCTGTTTTACGTAATGCAAGTAGTGATGTTTTATTTCAATCTTTATCTATTGGTGTAGAATTTTTCTTTATTGTGTCAGGTTATTTATTAGCTAAGAAAGTTTATAGTGAAAAGGATGATGATAGGCCTTTATATAAAGCTACTTTTGATTTTATTAAAAATAAAATTAAAGGTTTTTACCCTTATTTGCTTTTTTCTTTTGTAATTCTTTTGCTTATATCTTTAGTTTTTCATGAGATTACTCTAGATAATTTTATCTTTTATTTATCTAATTTGACTTTAATTCAATTAATAGGATTAAAAACTAGTACTTTAATTGGTGGTGTTTGGTATTTATCGGCTTTAGTACTATCGATGACTATTATTTATCCTTTGATGAAAAAGTATAAGAAAAATTTTTCTTGTTTAATTGCGCCTTTAATTTCTTTGTTTATGGGTGGTTATTTAATTCATAATGTCGTTTCAATTAGAAATTATAGTGTATGGAATCATTTTATGTATGTTGGTTTACAACGCGCTATTGTTGAAGTTTGTTTAGGTGTTGTTGCTTATGAGATAACTGATAAGTTAAAGAAAGTAAATTTTACTAAGTTAGGTTCTTTATTCCTTTCTATTACACAATTAAGTTGTTTTACTTTAGTAATTTTAGCTAATGCCTTTTTTAAGACTAGACGTTATGATTGGTTATTTATTTTGATGGTTTTTATTGGTATTGTTATTGGATTTAGTGAGCGTACAGCTTTCCTTGAAAGTTGTAATAATAAAATATTTTATTATCTTGAAAAATTGTCTTTACCAATTTATTTAAATAACTTTGTAATTATTAATGTTATTAATTATAGTGGCGCTTATAAAGAGCTATCTTACGCAGTTAGTGTAATACTTGTTATTTTATTAACGATTCTTATATCAATGTTTGAATTGGTTTTCGTTAAGTTCATTTCTAGAAAAATGGTTAAACCAGTAAAAAAAGTCAAAGGTTTGCTTATTGAAAATTAGCACAAATTAATAATAATATTTATTAGTATCATATCAGGGAGTGGTTTTGTGAAAGCAAAAATGCGCGAATCAAGTTTTGAATTGCTTAGAATTTTTTGTATGTTCCAAGTTGTGTTTCTACATTTTATGAATCATACTAATTACCTTAGTTTATCTCAAAGTGTTGGTGGTGTTCACCGCCTTATTGCTTTATTTTTATTGCTTTTTAATTTTTCAACAACTTATGTTTTTTATCTTTTAACGGGCTATTTTTTAGCTAAAAAAGAGATGACATTTCAAGATGTTAAAAAAAGAATTTTAAAAATTTATGCACCAATGTTATTTTTTGCGATTGCTATTCCAATTGCTTTAGTTTCTGTTGGTGTTTATCATCTTGATGATGTTAATATTCCTGGAATGTTTTTTCCTTTTTTAAGTAAAACGTGGTATTTTTTAAGTGGTTATATTTTAGTAATTGCTTTTAGTCCTTTTTTGAATAGGTTCATTAGATCGACAAATAAGAAGGAGTATCGTAATTTACTACTTTTACTTTTTGGTATTTTATGTATATGGAATCAACTTGCTAGCTTAGAACCTTTTAATCAATTCATTCGAACAGATTATGTATTTGTTAATCAAGGTGGTAAAAGTTTGTATAATTATCTTTTCTTATACTTATTAGGCGGTTATTTATCCATTTATGTTAAAGATAAAGGAAAAGTGGAATTTAAGTATTTATTTATCTTTCTTTATTGTGCGATTATTCAATGTGTTTTAATTGGCTTAAGTAAGCCATATTTTGCTATTGCAACTCATAATGATAATATGTTTTGTGTTATTCAGGCTGTTTGTTTAGTCTTATTTGTTAGAAATTTAAAATTTAAATCGAAAGTTATTAATTATATATCTAGTTATGCTTTAGCTATTTATATTATTCATGAACATTACTTGATGCGCAATCTTATTTGGAAAAGGGTGGTCATTTTAAATAAATCGTTCTTTTCTAATTGGTTATACCCCTTTAAAGCTTTAATGATTTGTGTTATAGTATTTATTGGATGTATATTAATCGAATTTTTAAGAAGATGTTTATTTAAAGCTTGTTCTAAGTTAGGAACGTATATTTCCTTAAGATTTTCAGAACAATAAAAAAGGAAGTGATTTTTTTGAAAACAAAAATGCGTGAATCAGGTTTAGAATTGTTAAGAATAATTTGTATGTTACAAATTATTTTCTTACATTTTGGTGAACATACTGGTTACCGTGAATTAGCTTCAAAAATGGGAGGAATAAATTCTTATATTTCGTCTTTTACTTATTATTTGTGTAGAGCTCCTATATATATCTTTTTAATGTTAACAGGTTACTTTTTAGTTAAAAAGGTAATGACATTTCAAGATGTCAAAAGAAGAATTTTAAAAGTTTATGCACCAATGTTGTTTTTTTCTATCCTAATACCGATTATTTTTCTAGGTCTAAATATTGTAAATTTAACTGATGTTAATGTTCCTAAAATGTTTTTTCCTTTTCTAAGCCGTACATGGTATTTCTTAAGTGGCTACATTTTAATTATCATTTTTAGTCCTTTTTTAAATAAGTTAATTCATGCGATGGATAAAAAAGAATTTAAAACGTTATTAATTATTATTGCTTTAATGTTATGTGGTTGGCGTATTTTAGCTAATTTAGAACCTTTTAATAAGTTTATAAGTACTGAACTAATTATTATTAATCAGGGTGGTAAAAGTTTATATGATTATATCTTTATGTATTTACTTGGTGGTTATTTATCACTTTACTGGAAAAATAGTAATAAACTAGAATTTAAATATTTGTTTATTTTTATCTACTGTGCGATTATGCAGTGTATCTTAATTAAGTTACATCATCCATATAGTCGTGTTGCAACTTACAATGATAATATATTTGCTGTTATTCAAGCCGTTTGTTTAATTTTATTTTTTAGAAATTTAAAATTTAAGTCTAAAGTTATTAATTACATATCTAGTTATACTTTAGCTATCTATATTATTCATGAACATTATCTGGTTCGCAATTTTATTTGGAGCAAAGTTTTTGCTATCCATTCTCTAGCTTTTTTTAATTATATATATCCTTTAAAAATAATAGGTGTTTGTGTTATAATATTTTTAGGTTGTATGTTGATAGATTTTTTAAGAAGAATTTTATTTGCTGGTGTTGGTAAAATTAAAAATAAAGTTTTTTCCCAATAAAGTAGTTTGTAAAATTATTCTTAATAATAGGGAGGATTTATGAAATATAAAATTACAATTTTAATAGCTGTTTATAACGCTAAAGAGTATTTAAAAAGATGTTTAGATCACTTAGTAAATCAAACTTGTGACAAAAAGTTATTTGAAGTTTTAATGATTGATGATTGTTCAACAGATGGTGCTGGTAAGTTATGTGATGAGTATGCTACAAAGTATGATAATTTTCATGTTGTTCATCATAAAAAAAATACTGGTGGTCCATCAACCGCTCGTAATGAAGCCATTAAATTAGCTCAAGGTGAATACATTTTTTTCCATGATACTGATGATTATATGGGTGAAGAAGCTATTGAACGATTAATTAAATGGTCAGATAAATGGCATCCAGACATTATGTTGGCTAAGATGGGTGAGACAAATAGAAAAGATTATCCAAGAAGTATGTTTGATAAAAATTATGAAAGTGTTACACCATATAATTCTAAGATTTTTAGAACATTAGGGCCATGGAAGTTATATCGTTTGGCTTTTTTAAGAGAAATTGGTGCTAGTTTCCCACTAGGAATGATTTATGAGGATGTTATCTTTAATTTTCATACTTTCTTAGTAGCTAAAAAAATCTCAGTAGTTAGTGATTATGATTATTATTACTGGACAATTCGTGAAGATGGTACTAATCTTTCTTTAAATAAAACAGACGCTAGCCATAATTATTTAAATGTTGATAGTAGGTTAAAAGCTATCAAGTTAATTAATGAAAGATTAGATAAGTACTTAGATCGTAGTCAAGACACGACAGAAATAACTCGAAAACTTATGGTTTATATTTATGATGCTATTACTTATGCAATTAATAATACTGCTAAGCAAAGCCAACTTGATGAGTTATATGAATTAACCAAAGATTGGTACGACCAAAAAGTTTTTGATGGTTGGGATTTAAAAAGATGTATTGTTGTAAGTTATTTTCAAAAGAATCAAAAACTTAGCGATTTAAAAAAAATATTTAAACTAATTGAAAGTAATTTAGTAGATGTAAAATATACGAAAAGAAAAATTACCTTAACTATTAATGTCTTTGGTTTAACAGCGCCAAAGAAAAGTGAACTTGTTTTAGCATGTACAAGATATCCACAAATGAAAGTTTGTTATGATGCTGATTTCATTTTGCAACCAAAGGGAAAAACAAGTTCTATTTTAAAGATTAAAGAATTTGATGATATTTTTAATATTTATCAATGTCAAGTCGATATAAGAGTATCTGATTTGTATGAATCTTATAAAAATAATGAAAAAGATATCACAAAACCAATTAGTTGGGGTGCCGAATTAAAATTAGATGAAGGAACAATGAAGTTAAAACTTAATTCGCTTGCGAAAGAAGCTTATTATAGTTATGCCTATATTGAAAATGATAATTTGTTTATTCCTGATGTTAGTAAAAAGAAAAATATCTATATTAGACAATTTAATAAAGATATTAATTTAAAAGAATGCTCTTATATTGAGTATAAAAAAAGACCTATTAAAAATAGAATTATTTGGTCGTCATTAGTAAAATATGGTTTTAATAAAACTAAATTGATTGTTAGTTCAATGTATGAAAGAACTTTTGATTATTCTTTTAGCCCATTAAAAAGAGTTATCAAATGTAATGCTGGTGGTAAGAAAATAAGAGTTTATAATAATATGTGGTTATCTGGTATTAAAAAAGTTTTTTCACATAAAGATAATTAGTTAACAATGAAAGTGGGGTTGTTATACCTTACTTTTTTTTGATATAATAGCATTTAAGAAGTGCTCATGAAAGGAGTTTGTTATGATACCAACAATTACAAGAATTTTTTGGAAAAGAACATATTTATTTATTGAATATGAATGTGATCACGATGTCAATTTAACTTTAACACATTTTAAAAGAAGAAGGGATGAGGTTTTAGTAATTAAAAGTCTTCCTTTAGAGACAAAGGTATTAGCGGAAAATAAGTATCGTAGTAAAATTAATATAAGTATCGCTGAAGGAAGAGAAATTTTAACAGCTGGAGGATGGGCTATTTTAGTTAATGGTGATCCTAATGAAGAGTTAAAAGTAGCTGATAATATTTTACTAAATATTGAAGATATTTCACGAGTATTTCGTTATGGAAACCGTGAAGAGGCTTATGTTGCTACTTTTCACATCACTAGTAAAGAGCCACTTATCTTATATTTATATGTAAATTATATGATTGTTAATTATCATGTCAAACGTAAAAGAATTATTGATGTTTTAAAAAGAAAAGCTCGAATAAGTAGAAAGTTAAGAAGTGTAGTTATTTTATCGGCTAAGAGGTTTTTAAATTTATATTATCAAATTGTTACGCATCTTATTCCTAAAAATAAGAAAAGAATTCTTTTCTTATCACAAAATATGGATCATATGCGTGACAATATGTGTTCAGTTCACGATCGTTTAATTGAAAGAAAATTAGATAAAAAATATAAACTTAGTTATGATTTCACTAATATTTTTGATGGCAAAATACGTTTCTTTTATTGGCTTAAAGTCGTTAGTAAAATAGCTATTCAAGATTATATATTCGTCGATGATTATGTACCTGTTTTCTCATTTTTGAAATTAAATAAAAAGACGGTTTTAGTTCAATTATGGCATGCTGGTTTTGGTTTTAAATTAGTTGGTTATGGAAGATTTGGTATTAGTGGTTCACCAAGACCATATGAATCATGCCATCGTAAATATACTTATGGAGTTATTGGAAATGAGAATTTGAAAGAAATTTATTCAGAGGTTTGGGGAATAGATAAAGAGTCACTTTTAGCGACTGGTATGCCAAGACTTGAGCATTTTCTAGATAAAGATTATATCAAAAAGGTAACGAAAAAGTTTTATGAGGATTATCCACAGTTAAAAGGTAAAAAGATTATTACTTTCGCACCTACTTATCGTGGTAGTAGTCAAAGAGATGCTTATTATGATTATGATAAGATTGATTTTGATGCTTTATATGCTTTTTGTAAAAAGAATAATTATGCTGTTTGTTTTGGTAAACATCACTTTATTTTACAAGATATACCAATTAAAGATGAGCATAAGGATTTAATTTATGATATGTCACATTATAAACTAAATGATTTGTTATATACGACTGATATTTTAATTACGGATTATTCTTCAGCTTTTTATGATTTCTTATTATTAGAAAGACCTGTTTTATTTTATGTTTATGATAAAAATCTTTATTCAGCTACAAGAGGGGTTCATCGTCCAATTGATGATGTAGCGCCAGGAAAAGTTTGTGAGACTTTTGATGAAATTATGCAGGCTCTTGAAAAGAAAGATTATGGCGCTAAGGAAAAGGCTGATTTCTTAGTTGATAATTGTTTGACTAATAAAAAAATTGCTAGCGATCAGATTATTGATTATGTTATTTTAGGACAAAGGGATTAGTTTTATGAAGTTTGTAAAAATTTGTTTTATTAAATTAGCTATTATCTTTTTAAAATTATTTTATGCTGTAATTAAGCTTTTTCCAACTAAAAATAAGATAACTTTTATTAGTAGGCAATCGAATAGTCCATCTTTAGATTTTACTTATTTGGCTAATCAGTTTAAGTTAAAATACCCTAATTATCAAGTAGTGATGTTAACAAAGACTTTAGATAATAAATTTACTTATGTTTTTCATATGTTTAGACAGATGTATCATATTGCGACTTCAAAGGTTGTTTTACTAGATTCTTATTGTATTGTTATAAGTGTTTTAAAACATAAAAAACGTTTGAAAGTTATTCAGATGTGGCATGCGGTTGGTAGTATGAAAAAATTTGGATATGCCATGTTAGGTAAAGAAGAGGGAAATGATGCTGATATTGCTAAAGTAATGTGCATGCATAAAAACTATGATCATATCCTTATTTCTTCTAAAAGTTTTCTTAAAGATTATTTAGAAGGGTTTCGCTGTGATGCAAAAGTTGTTGAAGAAATACCTTTACCACGTGTTGATTTGTTATTAGATAAAAAGTATATAGCTCAAAAACGTAAAGAAATTTTAAAAAGATTACCAAAACTACGTGATAAAAAAAATATTTTATATTGTTCTACTTTTCGAAAACATGGTAATGGTGATACCAGTCATATTGATAAGTTAGTGGCATGTATTGATTTTGATAAATATAATTTACTTTATAAACCACATCCATTAAATAAGCTTAAACCAACTGATGAGAGAATTATTCAAGATTTTGAAAGTACTTATGAAGCTTTAATGGTTGCTGATTATGTTATTTGTGATTACTCAAGTATTATTTATGAGGTTGGATTATTACGTTTGCCAATTTATCTATATGCCTATGATTGGAAAGAATATAAGACGAAAAGAGAATTAAATTTTGATATTGAAAAGGAAGTTCCAACTCTGTTTACTTCTGATCCTAAAAAAATTATCACAGCTATTGAAAAAAATAATTTTGATTATGGAGCTTATAAAAAATTTACCGATAAAAATATTAAAAGACCTAAAGGTAAATCTTGTACAGACGCTATTATTAAATTGATTGAAAAGTATTTGTAAGGATAATCGCTGATTATCCTTTTATTGAAAAATAAAATCTTATATGATAAAATGGTTTTGTAGTATTATAGGAGGTAAAAATGGATAATAAAAATATAGTAATACTAATGATGGGAGGAAAAGGGGAAAGGTTTAAAAATGAAGTCCCTAAACAATATATTGAAATTAAAGGACTACCTTTATATCTTTATATTTTAAGAAAATTTAATAGAATGAAGAATATTGATTCAATTGTTATTGTTACGAATCCAGATTACTACGAAAAAACAATTGAGTGGAATAAATTGGTTGAAAGTGATAAAGTTTGTAAAGTTATTAAAGGAGGACAAGGACGTTCAAAGGATGTTAAATCAGCTTTAGAGGTTGTAAGCGAGTTTGCCGCCGATGATGATATTGTTCTTATTCATGATGCGACACATCCATATGTCGATATTGAAGGAACAGAAAAAGTAATTGAAGCCATAAAAAAATATGGAGGCGCAACATTAGGTGGTAAGCAATATGATACAGTTTATTATGCTGAAGATGGTATGTTAAATAAGGTTATCGACCGTAATAATGTTGTATCTGGAGCTTCACCAGAGGGTTTTAAGTTTAAATTAATTTATGATGTTTATGAAAAATCATCATCAGAGCAATTAGATAAAATGACTTCAGCTGGCGCTATTGCTTTAGCTAATAATATTAAGATGGCGATTATACCAACAGATATCTTAAACTTAAAAATAACATTTCCTGGTGACATGGAAATATTTGATAATTTAGCCGATACATATTTTTTTAAGGAGGATAAATAGTGAAGAATTTATTAATTGATATGGTAGAAAAAAGAAAAATGGGTATTCATAGTGGAATTCCATCTTTTTGCAGTGCCAATAAAATTGTAATTGAAGCAATTATGGAACAATCAAAGCGATTTGATGATTATGTTTTAATTGAGGCTACTTCTAATCAAGTTAATCAATTTGGTGGTTATATGAGTATGACACCAGAAGATTTTAAAAATTATGTTTATGAGATAGCTGATAAAATATCTTTTGATAAGGATAAAATTATCTTGGGTGGCGATCATTTAGGCCCTCAACCATGGCAAGATTTAGATGAAAAAGAAGCAATGAAAAATTCTAAAAAATTAGTCAGTTTATGTGTTGAATCAGGTTATATGAAAATTCATTTAGATACTAGTATGAAATTAGGTAGTGATTCTAAGGATAAGGCGTTAGATCCTCTTGTGGTTGCGCGACGTGGCGCTATCTTATATGAAGAATGTGAGAAAGCTTTTCAAAAATTAAAGAAAAAAAATCCAGAAGCTGTTCATCCTGTTTTTGTTATTGGTAGTGAAGTTCCTATTCCTGGTGGTAGTCAAGATGAAGAAGAACAATTAAAAGTTACTGATCCAAAAGATTTTGAAAATACTTTGTTAGCTTATAAAAAGGAATTTTCTAAACGTGGATTAGATGATGCTTGGAATTACATTATCGCTGTTGTTGTTCAGCCAGGGGTTGAATTCGGTAATGCAGAAATTCACCAATACAATCGATTAGAGTCAAAAAAATTATGTGATTGTTTGAAAAAATACCCTGATATTGTTTTTGAAGGACATTCAACTGATTATCAACCACCAGAAAAATTACGTGAGATGGTTGAAGATGGGATTGCAATTATCAAGGTTGGACCAGCTTTGACTTTTGCTTTGCGTGAGGCTTTATTTTCTCTTTCAATGATGGAAAAAGAATTAGTTAAAAAAGAAAAATGGGCTAACTTTATTGAAGTTTTGGATGAAGCGATGAAAAAAGAGCCAAAAAATTGGGAAAAACATTATCATGGTACTGATAAACAAATTGCTTTAGCACGTAAATATAGTTTTTCTGATCGTTGTAGATATTATTTAACTAAACCAGAGGTAGAATTAGCGATGAAAAAATTATTTGCTAATTTTGATGAGGTAAATATTCCATTACATATGTTGCATCAATATATGCCAAACCAATATATTAAAGTTCGTGATGGTAAATTAGAGTTAAATGCTCGTGAATTAGTTAAAGATCATATTGTTAATTTGGTTGAAGATTATAATTACGCTGTTAAACATAATTATATTGTTAGTGGAATTTTTGTGAGGTAGTCAAATGAAAGCAAGTATTTTATATGGTAATGAAGATTTACGTTATGAAGAATGTGAAATGCCTAAAGTTGAAAAAGGTACTGTTAGAGTTAAAATATATGTAACAGGTATTTGTGGTTCTGATGTTCCACGTGTTTTGAAAAATGGAGCTCATTTTTATCCTATTATTTTAGGTCATGAATTTTCAGGTGTTATTGATGAGGTAGCTTCTGATGTTAAAGATTTAAAAGTAGGTGACCACGTTGTTGGTATTCCTCTTATGCCTTGTATGGAGTGTGAAGATTGTTTAAAAGGAAATTATTCATTATGTAAGAATTATGATTTTGTTGGTTCTAGACGTAATGGTAGTTATGCTGAATATATTGTTTTACCAAAGGAAAATGTTTATAAGATTGATAAAAACATTCCTTTTGAACAGGCTGCTATGTTTGAGCCTGCTACGGTAGCGCTTCATGCAATTAGATTATTAGATTTCAAACCTGGTAAAACAGTTGCGGTTTTAGGTTCTGGAACAATAGGTTTATTTATGATTCAATTAGTTAAAGCACTTGGAGCTGATAATGTTGTGGCTTTTAGTAGATCACAAAAGAAATTATCATTAGCGGAAAAAAGTGGTGCCGATTATGCTATTAGTACATTAGATGATGATTTTTTAACTCAAGCCAAAGAAAAAAATAATGGCAAAGGTTTTGATTATGTTTTTGAAACAGCTGGTTCAGTCGATACTAT
>CANRJK010000028.1 GCA_947630955.1 uncultured Bacilli bacterium
TTTATTTCAAACAAAGCTTGCCTTTGTTTGTTACCTATCAATTAATTAAAAACTGACATTTCTAAAAAATCTTAACAGTCTTTAAATACTTTCCCTAAAGAGTTATGAATAACTAAAGAAGCAAGATAATCATATGGAGTAACATCACGATTTATTAAAACTAAATATTTACCATGAAAATAATTAATTAGACTACTAGCTGGATAAACAGTAAGAGAAGTTCCAGCAACAATTAATAAATCAGCATTTAAAACTTCTTTGATTGCTCCATTTAAAATATCATCATCTAAAGGCTCCTCATATAAAACAACATCTGGCTTTATAATTCCACCACAACTACATTTGGGAATACCTTTACTATTAAAAATCCGAGAAGCAGTATAAAACTTTTGACAATTCATACAGTAATTACGCAAAGTACTACCATGTAACTCATAAACATTTAAAGAACCTGCCTTTTGGTGTAACCCATCAATATTTTGAGTAATAATAGCTTTTAATTTACCTTTTTGTTCTAATTTAGCCAAAACTTTATGGGTAATATTGGGATTATATTTTAAACAATTTAATTTGTCACGATAAAACTGATAAAATTCTTCTGGATGTTTTAGAAAAAAATGATGACTTAAAATTTCTTCTGGTGGATAATCATACCTCATATTATATAATCCATCCTGACTTCGAAAATCAGGAAGACCGCTTTCGGTTGAAACACCAGCTCCACCGAAGAAAACAATATTATTACATTCATCAATCATTTGCTTTAAATTTTTCATTTTTAATTCATCAATCCCCTATTCAATAAAGATTATAAATATCCTAATTATATTTACAATTGTATTTATAACCAATACCTACAATATCCGATTTTATATTTCTTCTTTGTAATACTTTTGAATAAATTCTTGTATGATTTTGAATTACACTAGGACTTAGTTGCTCATATTGATTAGAATCAACAAATTTGGAATTTGTATATCTACAAATATCAACCGAATATGGTTTTAAATGTCCTAATACATCCAATGTCATTCTTACATCATCAAGTGTTTCAGTTGGAAAACCAGCAATAATATTCAAATATAAATTTTTATAGTTTCTTTTTCGAATATTTTGAACAAAATCAATAATTTCTTCACTAGTAAAACCTTTTCTTATTAAATTTAACAAACGGTCACTACCAGATTCTAATGAACCACATATTTCAACCACCTTATGGCTATCTGTTAAACAGCTTTGAAAACCGTTTTGAATCGCATCTTTAAAAGCAAAACCAGTTAGTACTACTTCTTTAATATTTTCCTTTTTTTCTATGTAGGAAATTACCTCTGGTAACTTATAGTCATGATAAATATCTAGGCCATATTGACAAATATTAGTGCCCTTTAAAAAAATTTGTGAAAATTTTCTACTATCTAAAATATCAATTGTTTCTTTTAATTCGGTAAAATCTACACTTTTTAAAGGATAGTGTTGGAAAGTATTTTTACAAAAAGAGCAGTTATTCAAACAACCATTAGAAATATAAATATTAGCTGAAGAATTAAAGTTACCTTCTACCGCTCCAAATTCATTTATATCGATACTGCCAAATGATTCATTAGAAATCAATTTTAACAATAAATAAGGTTGGTTTTGGGGAATAACAAAATCAATGTTTTCTCTAAGCCATTCTGTAACTTTTTTTAAAAAATCATTTTCTTTAAAATTTCTTGTAATACAACCAGTTAAATAAGTTTTAGCTGAACTTTTTTTAACTTTTAAAACATTGGAAATATATTCTAAAGTTTTTAGTAAATTATATTGTGTACAACAACAAGTTGCAGGAAAAACTATAACATCGGCATCCGAAACATTATCCGTAATTTCAAAGAAATTAGACAATTCATGATAGATAAGATTGTATTGATAATTAAGAGAACAAGTCATCTTTTCCCCTATAAAAATTTTCACCTTATCACCCCTAAGCAACCGATATACTATCATAAATTCTAAGAAATTACAATTTATGGTTACATTTAACTTAAGGTATTATCCATTCTTCAAATTATCTAAATACGGTTATTTAATCATGTTTATGTTACTTATTAATAAATCAATTACTTGATTTAAAAAATCGTTGGGTAACAAAGCTCCTGATGCATGAACATGTCCGCCACCATCAAATAATTTAGCAAATTCATTTACATCAGCACCATCATCAGTACTTCTAAAACTTAAACCATGATTAAAATTAATAATTAAGATCAAATCAACTTTATCTCGGTAATAATTTGCTAAAGCATGACCAACTTCACTTCGATATTGTTCAGCAAAAACAATTCCTACTTTTTTATGGGCAATATTTCTAAAAATAACCTTATCTTTTAAAAAATCTATATAATCATTTTTTTTCTTTAAATCAATTTCAAATAAACTTTTTTCTACTTCATTAAAAGAAAAAGTATCATGTTCACGTAAAAATTGTTTATAATGTTCAATAAATTTTTCAACGCCATAATTAACTAATAAAGTTCCTAACAATCTAGCATCTAAGACATTATCTTTAACCCAATCCCAAGTATCACCAAGTCGTGCTAATTCAACCATCCTTTTAACACTATCTTTTAATAGGATAGGATCACCATAATTTTTTAAAAGATATTCATAGTAAAGACTTGTAGCAGATTGATTAATACCATCTTTTTTTACTATAATGTTTGCGAAACTATAGTCATTTAAATATAAAGCTGAGGCGTGATGGTCGATTAAAATAAGCTGGTCTTTTAATTTAGAATTATTAACCATATCAGCTATTTCTTTATTGAAACTTAAATCGGTTATGATAACCTGATCATAATTTAAAAAATGTTTACTTTCAATTAAATCTTTCATGTATGGATTTATTTCACTTGTATCTAGTAACTGATAATCATAATCATGACAAACTAAATCCGTTAAGATAACGGGCATAACACCGTCAACATCAGCAATATGTGAAATCAATAATATTTTCATTTTTGACCTTCTTTTTCTAAAACATCCTTAACAGGTCCATAACTTTTACGATATCCATCAATTAAACCATATTTATTTATTGCTTCAATATGTGCTTTAGTTGGATAACCTTTATGATTTTTATAACCATACATAGGATATTTTTTATCTAATTCATACATCATTTTATCTCTTGTTACTTTAGCTACTACACTAGCTGCTGCAATACTTATACTTTTAGCATCACCTTTAATGATTGAAGTTGTTGGGATATCTAAATCTAATGGCATTGCATCGATCAGAATATGATCTATTTTAACTTTTTTACGAGCTTCAAAAATAGCTCTTTTCATGGCTATTTTAGTAGCAGCATATATATTGTATTGATCTATTTCTTCTGGTGAACACTGACCAATACCATAGGCTACACAATTTTCAATGATGTAGTTATAAAATTTATCACGTTTTTTTTCGCTTAATTTTTTGGAATCAGTTAGTCCATCTAAAACAAAATCGTGGGGTAATATAACGCAAGCAGTAACAACAGGGCCGATTAAAGGGCCTCTCCCTACTTCATCAACACCAGCAATGTTATAATATCCTTTTTTATATAAATTTTTCTCATATTGCCATAAATCTACTTCCATTTTCCACCTCTAATAAAAATAAAACGGTCAAAACCACGCATATCTTTTTCCGTTGTAACATTAACTTCACCTAAATATTTATGTGCTAAATTAGTTATCTCTAAAGCCTGTGTTTGACCTATTTCAAACGCTATTAAATATTTATCATTAATATACTTAGGTGCTTCTTTTAAAATTTTTTCATAAAAAGCTAACCCCTTTTTTTTAGCATATAAAGCGATTTTAGGTTCATTATTTTTAACAATATCCATAATTGGTTCATCAAAAGCAATATATGGTGGATTACTTATAATAACGTCAAAGGAATTAGTTACCATATCAAACATATCACTACAAATAAAATTAATATCAACTTTATTTTTTAAAGCATTTGATGTCGCAACCTCAAGAGCCTTTGTAGAAATATCAACAGCTGTCATTGAAATATTTGAAAATTCTTTTTTTAAAGCAATAGCTATACAACCACTACCTGTTCCAAGGTCAATTATATTTTGAACATTAGGAAATTCATTTTTTATATATTTAATCGTCTTTTCTACTAGTTCTTCCGTTTCAAATCTAGGAATGAGTACTCGTTCATCAACGTCAATAATATTACCTAAAAAATCAACATTACCAACAATATATTGAACTGGTCTTCCTTTTTGATACTCTAACATTGCTTGGTTCAAGTTTGAATCTTTAATATACTTTTTCAAATAATTCTTATTATATTCATCTATTTGCTCATCAGTATAATCTAATCCCATATATAATTATTATTCTCCTTTTAACTTTCGTGCTTGGTCCTCTGTAATTAAAGCTTCAATTATATCATCTAAATCGCCATCCATAACACGGCCAAGTTGCATAGTTGAAAAACCAATTCGATGATCTGTTACACGATTTTGAGGATAATTATAAGTTCTTATCTTTTCAGAACGGTCACCAGTTCCAATTTTACTTCTTCTTTCACTACCAACTTCAGCTTCTTGGCGTTCTAATTCAGCCTCATAAAGACGAGCTTTCAAGACTTTCAAAGCTTCTGCCTTATTTTGGACTTGACTACGTTGGTTTTGACATGTAACCACTGTATTAGTAGGTAAATGTGTAATACGAACAGCCGATGGTGTCGTATTAACCCCTTGTCCACCATGTCCACTAGCACAATAAACATCAATTCTTAAATCACTATCTTTTATGTCAATATCAACATCTTCAACTTCTGGCATGACCAAAACAGTAGCAGTTGAAGTTTGGATTCTTCCTTGTGATTCCGTTGTTGGAACTCTTTGAACACGATGTGAACCACTTTCATATTTCAATTTAGAATAAACATTGTCACCTTTAATCCGAAATTCTACTTGAGAATATCCTCCAGCTGTTCCTTCCTCCGCATTTATTTCTTCAACTTTCCATCCCTGTTTTTCAGCATAATATCCATACATACGATATAAATCACCAGCAAAAATATTAGCTTCATCACCACCAGCAGCTCCTCTTATCTCCATAATAACGTCCTTACCATCATTAGGATCTTTTGGTAATAATAATATTTCGAAATTAGCTTCCATCTCAGCCTTTTTGTTTGATAAATCATTATATTCTTCTTTAGCAAATTCACCTAGTTCTGGATCTTTCATCATTTGCTTAGCTTCTTCTAGATTATTTAAAACTTTTTTATAATCTTGATAAGCTTCATATGCCTCTTTTAAGGTTGCTTGTTCTTTCGTTAGCTCAGTAGCTTTTTTAACATCCGAAAAAACATCTGGCTTCATTAATTCTTCATCTAATTGTAAATATCTATTTTCAATAGCGATTAACCTTTCAATCATTATTATTTTCCTCTTATAATCAATCTTAAAAATATGTTTGATTGATCCTTTCTATTTAATTTTTAAAACAATAAATTACTTTCTGACAGTTATCTTAAATTATACTATAATACTTATTAAAACTCAAGGAACTACGATAAAAAAACTAGGTATTCCTAGTTAATTTTCATCTAATTCATCTTCGCTTAAAATAGCTAAATCACCGATATCATCATCCTCATCATCTAGCTCATCTTCATCAGATTCGATTGCATCAATATCTTCATCTTCAGTTAATTCTTCTTCGACTTCATCATCTTCGATTGTCTCATCATCTTCATCATCAGTTACAACCACTTGTGAAGTATGTCTTCCTTTTAAGTCCCATTCAGCATTCTCATCTAGAAAGATAAATCTCTTATCTGTTGTTAAAGATGTATAAAAATCACCTATCTTAGATGTGTATTCTTCATCTGTTAAAGATAATAAATTACTTATTTTTTTAAAAATCTTTGCTGTTGGCATAGGTTTTTTACTTTCTTTTAATATTAATTCCGTTAAATCAGTGTATGATAATAATTCTAATTCTTCTTTTTTCATTTTACTTAAACTCATCTAAATCCCTCCAAATATTATTCTACATAGAATCAGGTATATCAATTACTAATAGAGATAACATTTCTTTTATGACTTTATTTGTTATATCTAAAATAATAATCCAGTTATTTCTTTTTATCTCATCTTTTTCACTATTTATATGATTATTTTGATAAAAAGAATTAGCTAAAACACATAAATCATATACATAATCTACAATGTAACTAGGCATACGACTATTAAATGCACTATCAAAAATTTGAGGTAAATCTAACAATTTTAATCTTAAATTACGATCATAATCGTTATATATATTATTAGTTAAACTAGCCAAATTAATACCATTATAACTACTAATTATTTTACGAATACGCAAATAGGTATATAAAGTATAAGGACCTGTCTTGCCAATTAAATCAGAAAATTTATTAATATCAAAGATGTAATCTTTTTCACGATTATTCTGTAAATCAGCAAATTTTAAAATAGAATTGACTATTTTATCGATATCTTCATCTGATAAGTCGCTACTCATCTGCTCCTTAGATAACAAATTATTTTTTATTTCAGTAAATAAATCTTCTAATTTAGGTGATGAACCACTACGTGTTTTATATGGTTTGCCATCAGTTCCATTGATAGTACCAAAACCTAAATATTCTAACTTATTATATGCGATAATATTAGCCATATCACAAGTTCTAAAAACTTGTTCAAAATGTAGAGCTTGACGATTATCAACTACATATAAAATGTGATCTGGACTAAAATCTTTAATTCGTTCGACTATAGTAGCTAAATCAGTTGAAGCATAAAGATATGCTCCATCACTTTTTTTAAATAATAATGGTGGCAATTCTTTTTTGTCATCTTCTTTAGACACATCGACAACTAAAGCGCCTTCACTTGTTGTTAACAAATTTTTTTCTCTTAAAATATTCTCTGTTTCTTCCAAATAAGGATAAGCATCTGATTCACCATACCAATAATCAAAATCAACACCTAAATAGTCATACATTTTACGAATATCTTTAACTGATACGTCAAGTATTTTTTTCCATAAAATTTGATACTCTTCATTTTCTTCTTGAAGACTTTTAGTTATGGCTGCACATTCTTTTTTTACTTGTTCATCTTCTTTACAAAGATTACTAATTTTAGGATAAATATAATTAAGAAAATTTATATCGATATCATCTATATTTTTACCCTCTTTTTTAATTCCATAAATTACTTGTCCTATTTGTAGGCCATAATCTCCCAAATGAACATCACCAATGATATTGTGACCCTTGTATTTAACAATTCTTTTAATTGCTTCACCAACAATAGCTGGACGAAGATGTCCAACATGTAATGGTTTAGCCACATTAGCACCACCATAATCAATAACAAAAGTTTCAGACTTTAAAGTTTTATTAATACCTGGTTTATCATCTTCAAACATCGTTTTTAAAACGTTATTAATAAAGAAATCACTTAAAGTCATATTAATAAAACCTGGTTGGGCAAATTCAACTTTACTAAAATAGGAATTAAAATTATCTAAAGCATTTAAAGCATCAACAATCTTTTGACCAATATCCATAGGTTTTTGATGAAATTCTTTAGCAAGTTTGAAAACATCATCGCATTGATAATCACACAAATCTGGACGATTAGATTTAATAATATGCATATTAGAGGTAGTAAAACCTAAATCATTAGTAACTTCTGTGATTAACTTTTCTAAAGTTTCTATCATTTTCTCACTTCCTCATTTACTTCAATAATATATTCGTAGCATTCATCAGCTAATTTATAATTTAATTTTAAAAAAGATTGATTATATTCTAATATTGTCGTATAAAGTTCAATATCAAAAGATAAATGTTCTTGTTTTAAAAAATATGTTCCTTTGGTTTGAACGTTTTTTTTAAAATTTAATTCAAGCTCATATTCATCATTAAAACGTTTCATTGTTAATCTTTCATCTTTATATTCAATTATAACTTTAACATTATCCTCAACAAATTTTATAATGTCTAAAGAGCAAATTGCAGAAAGATTATTTTCTAATATTTCATTAGAATTTTTTAAAATCGTTTTAATAGTTTTTTTGGTCATGAATATCAACTCCAAAACATTATAGCATACTTTTATTTAAATTGCACTTATATTTTCTATTTTTTTTCGAATAATAAAATTAGAATAGAGTGATAAGATGAAAAAGCTAAAATTTATATTTGAAAAAGGCATTATTTTAGTTGCTATATTTATGGTTATTTACTTAGGCATTTATATATTTGCTAGATACAAAAGTAAATTACCAATCGAATCAGCCAATAAATTTTATATATATGACTCTAATGAACAGTTAGTAGAGAGTTTAAATGATAAATGGGTTCCTTTAAATAACATTTCTGAAAATGTTATAAACGCCACCATATCGATTGAAGATAAAAATTTCTATAAACATTCAGGTTTTGACTTTTTAAGAATTATAAAGTCTTTATATGTAAACGCTAAAAACAGAGAAAATTTACAAGGGGCTTCAACAATAAGCCAACAATTATCTAAAAACTTATTTTTATCATTTGAAAAAACTTGGCAAAGAAAATTTAAAGAAGCTTGGTTAACAATTCAATTAGAAGCTCAAAATGATAAAGATGAAATTCTTGAAGCATATTTAAATACAATTAATTATGGTGGTATTTATGGTATTGAAAAAGCTAGTCAATACTATTTTCATAAAAATTCAGCTGATTTATCTTTAGCTGAAGCCACCATCTTAGTTGGGATTCCTAAATCTCCTAGTAATTATTCACCTATTTCAAATTTAGAAAACGCTAAAAAAAGACAATTACTAATTCTTGAGTCTATGGTTAAAAATAAGTATATTACTGAGGAAGAAAAAAATAAGGCTTATAGTGAAGAATTAACTTACTATGGTAATTTTGTAAGTGATAGTTCTAAGACAATTATGTACTATAAGGATGCAGTTATACAACAATTGCAAGAAATAGACTCTATTCCATCTTCTTTTTTAGAAA
Organism: uncultured Bacilli bacterium; assembly: GCA_947630955.1. Taxonomy (GTDB): domain Bacteria; phylum Bacillota_I; class Bacilli_A; order RF39; family UBA660; genus UBA5578. The sequence continues at coordinate 9,046 of CANRJK010000028.1, forward strand.
CTGGTGGTTTAAAAATATATACATATTTAGACCAAAATGCTCAAGCTATTCTTGAAAAAGCCTTGGATGATAATATTACTAATAATAAGATTGAAGTAGCTACCATTATGATGGATCCAAATAATGGTCATGTTATTGCTTTAACAGGTGGTAAAGATTACTCAGTTAGTAAATATAACCGCGCTATTAACGCGACAAGACAAATGGGTTCAACACTAAAACCTTTTCTTTATTATGCTGGTTTGGAAAATGGTTTTACAGCTTCTACAACCTTTACTAGTGAAAAAACAACTTTTGTCTTTTCTGAAAATAAAACATATAGCCCAGCTAATTACAATGATAATTATGGTAATAAATCAATATCAATGCCAGCTGCTCTAGCATATAGTGATAATATATATGCTGTTAAAACACATTTATTTTTAGGTGAAGATACTTTAGTCAATTTATTAAAACGAGTTGGTATTACTACCAATATTGAAGCCGTTCCATCTTTAGCTCTTGGTAGTGAGGAAATGAAATTATTAGATATGACTTCAGCCTATGCTTCTTTAGCTAACTTAGGGTATAGAATAAAACCTAATTTAATTAAAAAAATTGAAGATGTTAACGGTAATATTTTATATGAAAACAAAGATGAACGTGAATCTGTCTTAAATTCTTCTTTAGCTTTTATTATGAATGAAAATTTAACTAGTACTTATAATTATAATTTTATTGATTATAATTATCCTACTTGTTATGATTTAACTAAGTCTTTAAACCATAAATACGCTATTAAAACAGGAACTACAGATACCGATCACTTAGTATTTGGGTATAATTCTAAAATAGTAGTTGGTATGTGGAGTGGAAATGATGATAATACCGCTTCTGATGTAGCTAATGGTAGAGAGTTAAGACATATGTGGCGAGATATTGTAGAAAATTATCTAAAAGATAAAAAAGATACTTGGTATCAAACACCTGAAAATGTCGTGGGTGTCTTAGTTGATCCAATAAGTGGTAAAGCAGCTACTAAACAAACAAAAAAACCAACTATGTTTTACTATATTAAAGGAACAGAACCAACTTTTGATAATAATTTAGATGCACTTATTCCAACCATTAAAGAAAAAGATAATAAAATTAAAAAATAAAGCACTAAAATTGCTTTATTTTTTCATTACCAATATTTGATTCATAAAGTAATCCTAATTGCTTTTTTAATTGCTCACGCAAAAGACAATAAGAATTAAATACATAGTTAATAAATGTTTCATCACTGATATCTAATTGTTTTTTAATAGCTGCATCACTGGCATAATAACCTAAAAAGCCAAAATAGTAAACAACAAACTTAACATAATTAACATCATCTAAAGGTATTTTATTAATAATTTGTAATTGATTTCCTATATAAATAAGATCATTAACTTCAGTTTTTACAGATAAGTTAGGTAAATTAGTAATTACTTGTTCTAATGTTTTAGGTTTAACGTCTAGTTGCTTTCTTTTTTGTTCAGCAAAATACTTCTTAGCGCATCTAACAAAAGCAATAGAAAAAGTCTCACTACCATCATATTCATATATTAAATTAAGTAAAACATCTTCTCTAATACGTTGAATATCCTTTTCTTCAACATGTAATTTTCTTAAGACAAGATTAAATTTATTCATATACATTTCTTCTAATTCGATAATGATATCCTCATCTTCATCCATTACAGCTTGTTCACATAAATATGAATCTATTTCTTTTCTTATTTCACTATTTATTTCAAAATAACTAATATCATCGTTAACTACATCAGCAATTAACTCCCTAACAAAATCTTCATCGAGCGCTTTAAATTTTTTATATTTATTGTAATATTCTTTAGCTAGTTCATCGATGTTAAAACGAGTGTTATTGGTCTTAGTTGTGATAACTTTTTTACTCATATTATCCCCCTATAAACTTTAAAGACTTTTTTGCTTTGCAATCTTTTCTGATTCAATAGCTTTATTTATAGCTTGATTGTATTTTTCGGTAGCGCTTTTTAAAATTTCAACAACCTCATCAATACTGATATTAAACATTTGCGCTATACTTTTCTCATCAAAACAACCTAATTCTGATGAACCTAGTCGTAAAATTAAAACAATAGCTTCTTCAACAGTTAAAATTGTTTCAACTTCACTCAGTGTTTCCGTTTTGATAATATTTTCAATAACTTGTAAAGGATCTAATCTTGTTTGCGAGGTTGCTAAATTCTCATTAGGATTTGTGTATTCTTTTTCTTTATCTAACGTAACATTAACTGTTTTTAACGTATCAGGTAATTCATCTTTTTTAGGCATTTTGTAACCTAGTTCTAACATTTTATCAGCTAAAGCAGGTGGTATCTGTGGAGCAACCTTCAATTTACTATAATCTAAATTTACGATTTCTCTTCTTTTTTGTTCAAGTCTTTTCCTTACTGCTTTAATGACATTGGCAATCATTTTAACGTGATATGGATTAGTTATATCATTTGTTTCATCTAAATTAGCTCCATATTTTATTTGTAAAATTTTTAACTCATCTTTTGATAATTCATCTAAAACCTCATAAACTTCTTCATCGGTATAAGGTACCATTTCTAATAAATTATCATTCTCTGGTATTTTTGTTTGCTTTAATAAAGCAACTAAATTTAATTTTTTTCTTCCCATAAACCCTCCTAAAAAATAATTAATCTTCTTCTATTATAGCATCTTTTGACTTACTTTCTTTCATTTCTTTTGTAACTTTTTTATTTAATACTGAAGAATAATCTTTATTTTGTGTTGTGTAGTATATATAACCCATAAGTTCTGATATTGAATATATAATTAGGAAAAAGCCTAATAAATTAATGAACCTTTGGGTTAAGATAATAATTCCTAAAAGAATTGTAACAATTGCTTCTGATACAAAAAATAAGGAACCATTATGATCAATTTTGTTGATAGCGACACCTAATATTAATCTTTGAATACCCCCAAAAATAACAAAAGCTCCAATACATAAGCTAAAAGTTATCATAATTGATTTTGGAAATATTGCGATAACTGCTCCTATCGCTACCAAAACAATTCCTGAAAACAAATCGCTATAAATCATCATATTATTTTTCTTATAGCCAACAACACTTATAATAAAGCGAACTAAACCAAATAAAATTAAAAGTCCACTAATAAAATAGCCAATTAGTTTAAAAATTCCATCATGACCATTAATACATAAAACAATACCGATAATTAAAGTAACAATCGAAAAAACTAAAGACATTATATTTATTGGTTCTTTTTTATTCATATTTACACCTCATTGTAATTATACAATATTACATGAAAAAAAGCAAAAATAAAACTATCGAAATAGTTTTATTTTAATTGTTTTTTGACAAAACTAATAAATTCTTCAATTGATAAAGAAATTGTTTCTGTTGTTTTAAATAATCGGTAACTAATTTGGTTATTTTCTTTTTCTTTATCACCTACTATGATAGTAATTGGTATTTTCCTAGTTTGACTTTCACGCATACGATAACTTAACTTTTCATCACGATCATCAAGCTCAACACGGAATGCTTCTTGCGCTAAAATATTTTTTAATTTTTCAGCGTACTTTAAATGATACTCATTATTAACAGGAATTATATTAATTTGAACAGGCGCTAACCAAATAGGTAAAATACCTTTTGTTTCCTCAATAATATAGGCCATAAAACGATCTAATGAACCTAAAATAGCGCGGTGTAAGACAACTGGCGTTTTTTTACTACCATCTGAGTCAATATATTTCAAATTAAATTTCTCAGGTAAACAGAAATCTAATTGACAAGTCGATAAAGTATATTCATTTCCAACAGCTGGTTTAACATTAACGTCTAATTTTGGGCCGTAAAAAGCTGCTTCCCCTATTTCTTCAGTATATTTAAGTCCTAAAGAATTTAAAACTTCTCTTAATTCGTTTTCAGCTTTATCCCACATCGCATCATCTGGATGATATTTTTCTTTATCTTCTTTATCACGTAAAGATAATACAAGACGATAATCAGTAATACCAAAATCTTTATAAACATCAAAAATTAAATCGACAACATTTTTAAATTCTGATTTTATTTGTTCAGGTGTTACAAATAGATGAGCATCATTTTGACAGAAATGACGAGCTCTTTCTATACCTTTTATCGCTCCACTGGCTTCATAACGGAAATCATGAGCAACTTCACCTATCCTAATTGGTAAATCTTTATATGAATGTAATTTATTAGAATAAATCATCATATGATGAGGACAGTTCATTGGTCTTAAAACAAAAGCCTCACCATCTATTTCCATTGCTGGAAACATATTTTCTTTATAATGATCCCAATGACCACTAGTTTTATATAACTCAATACTACCAACACTTGGTGTCATAACGTGTTGGTAACCTAACTTACGTTCTTTTCTTTTAATATAATTTTCTAATTCTTCAAAAATGATATAACCATTAGGTAAATACATTGGAAGACCTCGTCCGACCAAATCATCAACCATAAATAAATCAAGTTCTTTACCTAATTTACGATGATCACGCATTTTAGCTTCTTCTAATTGCTTTAAATAATTCTCTAAATCATCAGCATTATCAAAACAAATACCATAAATTCTTTGAAGCATTTTATTTTTAGAATCACCTTTAAAATAAGCACCACTTATTTTTAAAAGTTTAAAATATTTAAGTTGCTTTACAGTATCAACGTGAGGGCCACGACATAAATCAGTAAAATCCCCTTGTGTATAACAACTAATAACTGTTTCTTTTTCATCCATACGTTCAATTAAATCAATCTTATATGGATCATTTTTAAACATTTCTAATGCTTCATTCTTAGTTAATTCATGACGAATAATTCGCTTGCCGTCTTTAGCAATTTTTTTCATTTCTTTTTCTATTTTAGCTAGATCTTCTTCTTTAATAACATCATCACCCAAATCGATATCATAGTAAAAACCATCTTCGATAACAGGTCCTACCCAAAATAAAGCATTTGGATATAAATGTTTAACAGCTTGCGCTAATAAATGAGCACAACTATGATTCATTACACTTAATTTTTCATCTTCTTTAATATTTATCATTTT
>CANRJK010000029.1 GCA_947630955.1 uncultured Bacilli bacterium
GTTCAGCTATCTTAATAATTTTTCTATTACCAGCTGTTTTAGCAGCTTGTGATAAGTATATTAAAGGAAATTATAAGAAATAAGCTTTTTTATAATTTCTTTTTGTGTTATAATACCAATATGTGATTTTTGTAGTTATTTTAATGGTAGGTGAAATTAATGCGAGTAAAATATAATTTAAAGGAAAATCATTTTAAGAGTTATAATGAAGCTAGTGGTGTTGCTTTGATGAAAAATAAATTATTAAAAAAGCCATCAAAGAAAATAAGATCTTATTTAGGTAAAACTTTTTCGTATGGAATTTTGTTAATGGGTTTATGTATTACTTTCGTAATTTTAGCTAGAGTGGCACAAAATAATACCTTTATTAAATTTTTTGAATTGTTATTACTTTATGTGATTTTTATTTTTATTTTTTCTATTTTGAGCATTTTCTTTTCTTTTCTATCAGCTAAAAAAAATAATAGTGTTGAAGGTAGTTTGTCAATAACGAAAAAGGGTATTACTAGTACAACTTCACTTGGTGATAAATTAGAACTTAGTTATGATAGTGTAGAGTTAGTGGCAGTCACAAAACATGCTGTTGTCTTTATTCTTAAGACACCATTTATGTTATATATTGATAATAAAAATAAAGATAAGGTTGTTAAGGCTCTACAAAAATATAGTGATACTTTAATAATTAATGGAGAAAATGGTACATATAACCTTAAGGTCGATAACTCTAAAGGAGTTTAATAGGATAAGACCTTTTATGGCTTATGAATATCGTGAAAATGTTCGTCATCATCAAATGAATTATGTACGCTTTTTGGATTATCAAAAAGATCAACAAGGTATTTTTGTTGACAATGTTTTAGTTGGTCTTTTTAATTTAGATGAAATAGTTAATACTTTGTCTATTTCTATTGTTATCTCACCTTTATATCGAAATCGTGGATATGCATCTTTAGCGACCAATAAAATTGTTGATGAATTTGGAAAAGTATATCGTCATTATGCCAATTTTTCAGCTTTAGTTCATAAGAACAATATTAAGTCTAAAGGAGTAATGGCTAAGTTAGGTTGGGATTTAGCTACTGATGGTGATATTTATAAGATGTTAGCTAAAGAGGGTTATGAAGATTATATTCTTTTTGTTGAACCTAATCCTTACTATGAGAAAATGAAAAAGAAAAAGAAGTTTTTAGTAAGTTAAACTTATTTCTTAATTTATTGACACTATTTTAGGCCTAGTGTATAATCTTTTTAAGACGTTTAAGGAGTTGTTGTTGGTGAAATATATTTTAGATACGAAAAATACGTGTGCTAGAAGAATATCTTTTGAACTTGATGGAGATATTGTTCATAATGTTGTTTTTTTAGATGGTGGATGTCCAGGTAATTTACAGGCTTTACCTAGATTAGTAGAAGGTATGAGCGTTGATGAAATTGAAAAGAAATTAGGTGGCATTCTTTGTGGCGTTAGAGGAACTTCATGTGCTGATCAACTTGCTAAATTAGTAAGAAAAGCTTATGATGAACAAAAGAAGTAAGAGTTTTTATGGCGAAGTATAAGAAAAAGGCAAAAAAGTATTTTAAAATAATTTTTTTATGTGTCATTTTTTTTGTATTGTTTGGCTTGTGTATAGTTCTTAATTCTCATCAAAAACAAAATAATGATGATATCAAAAAAATAAAGAAAATAGATGTTTACCGAAAATCCGTTTTTCCAGATAACGTTTATGGAACTTCTGTTCATACCCAGTTAATAGAAGAGAAAACAGATGCAAGACCAGGTATTAAAAGAATAATTTTATATATTGTTATTCATGAGACTGATAATTTTGTTGCTGGGACTGATGCTTTGAATCATGCAAAATATTTAAGTTACAATAATGATACTTCAACTTCTTGGCATTACACGGTTGATGATAAACAAATATATCATCATATTCCAGATGATGAAGTGGCTCATCATGCTGGGGATATGGTTGGTAATGAATTTGGTATTGGTATTGAACTTTGTGTAAATGAAGATGGTAATTTTGATAAAACATTTGATAATGGTGCTAAATTAGTAGCGTATTTATTAAAAGCTTATGATTTAGATATCAGTAATATTAAAACGCATAATGATTTTACAGGTAAAAAGTGCCCACATTCAATCTTAAAAAACAATCGTTTTGGAGCTTTTAAGGATAGAGTAAAAGAGTATTTAAATAAATAATATTTTGGGGGAATGGTTATGTCTATCGCTAATATTGTAAGAAATCAAAGTGAGTTAGCTTATCTTTGGAATAATGATCAATTTCAAAAAATGACCTTAAAACAGAAGGAGTTTTTTATACTAAATCTCTTTCATGATGCCAATTTTAATCGTTTACAAAAACAAAATAGGGTTATTGTTTTACAACTACTTGAAAATATTTTAGCTTGTGAGCAAGGACGTCTTGCTAATAAGATAATTGTTGTTGATGATGCGATGGAAAGTGAAACGGAAAAAAATCATCTTTATGATATGTTAGTTAATCATCAAAAAAGACAATACTTTGTTAGAAAGTCATTGATAGAAGATAATAGAAGGCAACAGTATGTTAATGATAGTGTTAAGCTAGTTTATACCGATGTTGCTAATTTAGTTCTTTTAGAAAGTGTAGTTCATGAAAGTTGGCACTCAACAACTAAACAGAAATTAGATTCAATCGATTTTAATATAAAATTTTTAAAGTTACCAAGAGAATATAAGGAACATATTTTGTGGAATTTTTACTGTTGTGTAAATGGTTATGTAGATGTTGATTGGGCTTTAAAAAATAAAGAAAGCTATTTATATTTAATGATTCCTGATGAATATTACGCTTTTTCATATAGTGATAGTTATATGCGACAAGCACTTTTAACATTAGAAAAAATTTATGGTCGTGAACCTAAATTAGATCAATTTTTACTAGACAATAGTTTGTTTAAGCAAAGAGTTCAAACAGATTATTATTTAAAAATGCATAAGGTATGGAATGTTGAACAAATATATCGTTATTATTTGGATCTTTATATAAAAACTTATTGTGAAATTAATGAAAAAGTTATGACTGAAAAGAAATTACACAAAGTTTTAAATAAATCAAAGTCGTTGATAGAAGGCATGTTTAAATAGCCTTTTTTTTATTAGGAAAAAATTGGAATTGCCGATAAATTATAGACAGCAAAATCATTTTATGTTAAAATTTAATTAGGTATAAGAATGCTTAGATAGGGGTGTATGTTATATGAAGAAAAAGTTTTTATACTCGTTTGTAGCGTTACTAGGGATGTTTACAATTTTTTGTGCTCAAGTATTAGCTTCTGATGATTATGTAGAACCTGGTAATAATACATTACAAAAAGCTATAGATGCTGCTAGTCCAGGGGCAACTCTAAAGCTTAAAAAGGGAGATTATGCCGGTGATGTTGTAATCAATAAAAGCATAACTATTATAGGAAATAAGGATTCATCTACCATTTCTGGTAAAGTTAAAATAGCTAAAGATGGAAAATCAACAGAAGATGGTAAACTTAAGGTTGTTTTAAAAGGATATAGAAGTTCTGTAGGACCTATTTCTTATAATGCAGAAAGGCCAGAAGAATTCAATAATTACCGATATATTAGTGTTGAAACACCAGTTGATTTGGATCTTGGTGAAATCTACATCTATGCAGCAGCACGACCTCCACAAGGTTATTCTAAAATGAATACTGGACCTGTAGCCTTATATATTGATGCTGAGGCAGATAATTCGGTTATTAATGTTAGCTCTTCCATTTTATCAGCGTTTTATGATGGAATTAGCTTAAAATCAAGTGATACTACATTAAATATAACTGATAATAGTGAGATTTTTGGACGTTTAGCTTTAAATCTCGAAAGTGGAGAAAACAATACAGTTAAGATTGATAACTCAAATATTAACGGTCGTTCTCATATGAGTGAGAATGATGAAGCTATATCTATTCATGGTCAAAAGAAATTAAATTTTACAATAAATGATTCTAAAATTATGGGTGCTGCTTCTGAATATCTAGAAAAAGGTGAAATTACTGCTAGTATTATTTCTTTTGATGGCACTGCAGAAGACAATAGCGATGTTGATATAAAATTAACAGGTAACACAGTTATAACAGATGAAGAAGGAAATAGTGATAGTGTTATATTTAATTTTGGAGAGACAGGAATTGATAAGAATAATAAAATTTATGTAGAAAATACCGTTCAAATTAATAAAGCTGATCTTTCAACTAAGTATAATGTCTCAGATGATTATGCTGTTGTTGGTATTTTTGACCGTAAAGGTAATTTTACAGTTGAACTTTATACTAAGCAATCAACTATTACTGAAGCATCTGGTAAATTACCTGTAAAAAAGGATACCGATGAAAAAGGAAATGAATACGAATTAAAAAGATTATATTATAAAACCAAAACAGATAGTGTAGAGAAAGATTTTACAGCTGATTCTACACAAATAACTGAAAATATGGATATTTATCCTGAATATGTTAAAAAGATTAAAGTAAAAATAGAAGGAACAGAAGAAGTCTTTACTTTAAATGAAAATGACAATTTAGCAAAACTTAAAGAAACTTCTAATGCTTTAGAAGCACTTAATACTTTAGAAAATAATGCTAAGAAAAAGTTTGATAAATTTGTCGATGATAATGGTGAAGAAGTAAACGAAGAATATACTTTTAAAGATAGTGTAACTATTAAGGCTTTATATAATGTTGAAGTAAAAATAGGTGAAGATACTTTTACTTTAGCTGAAGGGAAAAAATTAGAAGATTTAGAAGAACTTGAAATGGTCAAATTAATTACTCATATGGTTGCTAGTAATAAGCAATTCAGTCACTTTGTTGATCAAGAACAAAATACAGTAACTATACATGATGAAATTAAAGAAAATAAAACTTTGACTGCTAAGTTCAAAGTAACAGTAACTATCGATAGTGATGAATTTGAAATTGAAGAAGGTAAGACTTTAAAAGATATAACTGATCCAAAATTTGCTGCTAAGAAAACCGTTGATGGCAAAAAATTCAAAGAGTTTGTTAAATTAGCTGGTGAAGAAGAAACAACAATAACAGAAGAAGAACAAATCAATGAAAATATTACAATTGCTGCAAAATTTACAATTAAAGTAACTATTGATGGAACTGATTTTGATATTGATGAAGGCAAAGCTATAAATACTAATTCATCAGCTTTAGAAAAATTAAATGGCTTAAAAACTAAAGATGAAGAACAAAAGAGATTTTCACATTTTGAAGCTCAAGGTGATAAAGTTGATGAAGAAACATTAGTAGTTAAAGAATTAGCGATTGTTGCAAAATATCAAGTTGACGTAACGTTTGTTCAAAGTGAAAATAATAAACTTAAAGTTACTTTATACGATGGACAAACTATAGAAGATTTAAGTATTGTTGATAGTTTAAGATTATCAAATTTAAAAAGTGTAGAAATTTTTGGTCAAAAATGGTCTGGCTATGAAAATGCTGAGACGAAAGAACCAATAACAGAAAAAACACCATTTACAAAACACACAACAATTAATTTTGTATATGCTCTAGACCCTGTTCATATCGAAAGTGTAACATTAAGTGAGAAAAATATAACTTTAGATAAAGGAAAAAATCAAACATTAACAGCAACTATCAACCCAGAGAAAACAACCGATTCTACGACATTAACTTGGGAATCAGATCATGATGATATTGCTGAAGTAGGGCAAGATGGAAAAGTTACAGCTAAAGCGCCAGGTGAAGCTCAAATAACAGTTAGAACTTCTAATGGTAAAACAGATACTTGTAAAGTAAAGGTTTTATCACATATTGAAAGTGTAACTTTAGATGAAAGTGATATAACTTTAAATAGAGGAACAAAAAAGAAATTAACAGCGACTATTAATCCAAGTGATACAACAGATGATAAGACATTAACTTGGAGGTCAAATAATAATAATATCCAAGTTAGTAGTGATGGAACTATTACAGCTTTAGCTTTAGGTGAAGCTGAAGTAACAGTTGAAACTACAAATGGTAAACAAGCAAAATGTAAGGTAACCGTAAAAGCACCAATTGAAAGTGTTACATTAAATGCAACTAATATAACTTTAAATAAAGGTGAAGAGAAACAACTAACAGCGACTATTAATCCAAGTGATACAACAGATGATAAAACATTAACTTGGGAATCAAGCAATGATCAGGTCGTTTCTGTTACTCAACAAGGTAAGATTAAGGCTTTAAAAGATGGCGATGCTGAAATAACTGTTAGAACTAAGAATGGTAAAGAAGCTAAAGCTAATGTATCAGTTGTTTTAAAAGCTCCAAGTGTTTCTTATCGTACTCATGTTCAAAGTATAGGATGGCAAAAGTATGTAAAAGATGGCGCAACCGCTGGAACAAGTGGAAAAAGCTTAAGATTAGAAGCTCTTGATATGAATTTAAATAGTCCATCTTATAGTGGAAGTATCGAGTATCGTACCCATGTTCAAAATATTGGATGGCAAGACTTTGTATCAAATGGAAGTATAAGTGGAACCAGTGGTAAAGCATTACGACTAGAAGCTGTTCAAATCAAATTAACAGGTGATGTAGCTAGTCATTATGATGTATATTACCGTGTTCATGCAGAGCACTTTGGTTGGTTAGGTTGGGCTAAAAATGGCGAAAGCGCTGGAACAGCAACATATGGTTATCGTCTAGAAGCCTTAGAAGTAGTATTAGTTAAAAAAGGAGATAAAGTTCCTACTAGTACTAAACCAGCATTTGTTCAAAGAACATTATCTTACCAAACACATATTCAAAAGCAAGGATGGCAATCAAATAAATATGATGGAGAAGTAAGTGGAACCAGTGGTAAAGCATTACGACTAGAAGGCGTAAAGATTAAGTTACCTGGAAAAGCTTATTCTGGAAGTATCGAATATCGTACTCATGTTCAGAAAATTGGCTGGGAAAAAACTTGGGCTAAAGATGGACAAATGAGTGGAACAAGTGGAAAAAGCTTAAGATTAGAAGCTATTCAAATAAGATTAACTGGAGAAATGGAAAAACATTATGATGTATATTACCGTGTTCATGCACAACATTTTGGTTGGATGGGCTGGGCTAAAAACGGTGAAAGTGCTGGAACAGCAAAATATAGTTATCGTTTAGAGGCTCTACAAGTAGTATTAGTCAAAAAAGGCGATAAAGCTCCAGGTGATACTAAAAATGCTTTCAGACAAAAATAAAATAAAAAAGTGGATTTGAATTATCCACTTTTTATTTTTCCAAAATTTCACTTTCATATAATTGCTTGTAAAACTTATTATTTTTTAAAAGATTTTTATGACTATCTGAAGCTGTAACTTTTCCATTTTCTATTAAAATAATTCGGTCAGTATTTATAATGGTTGATAACCGATGCGCTATTATGAGAATAGTATATTTGTGTTTCATATTGTTAACAGCTTTTTGTATTTCCTTTTGTGTTTGATTATCTAAAGCACTAGTTGCTTCATCAAAAAGAATAATCTTAGTATCTTGAACGAAAGCTCTAGCAATAGCAAGTCTTTGCCTTTGTCCACCAGATAATTTTACACCCCCTTCGCCAACGATTGTATCATATTTATGTGGTAGGGTTTCTATAAAATTATCTAAACAAGCTAACTTACATGCCTCAACCATTTCTTCATCAGTTAAATTATCTTTAACAAGACGTAGATTATCTTTTATCGACATATTAAAGATATAAGGATTTTGTGAAATAATTGTAACGTTATTTCTAATTGATTCTTCATCTAAATTTTGAATATCATTATTATCTAATAATATTTGCCCCTTATCAATATTATAAAGTTTACATATTAGTGAAAAAATAGTTGTTTTACCAACACCGCTTTTTCCAACAAAAGCAACTGTTTCATTTTCTTTAATCTTAAAACTTAGATTTTTTAATACTTCATCATCGTTATATCCAAATGATACATTTTTAAATTCAATGTTTCCTTTTATTTGATTGAGATGTTGATTTCCAAATTCTTCTTTTTTAAAGTCTTCATCATTTAAAAGAGAGAACACGCGATCACATGATAAGTTAAAGTTTTTTATTTCAGTTAAAAGATTACTAATATGTTCAATTAAATTTCCTAGAACACGGTTTTTGTAATTATACAAAATTAAAGCTGTTCCAACATTTAAATAGTTATTGTATAACATATATATCAGTAAAGATATTAATGAAAATTGAATGATGGCACTTGTTACATCAGCTAACCAATTATAATTCATTTCACAGTTGCGCATATCGAATTGTTTTTGTGTTAAACTGTCAATATTTTTATCAATTTCTTTAATAAAAGAATCTTTAGCATTTAACATTTTTATATCTCTAATACCACGGACTAGTTCATTAACTAAGCCACTTGTTTTCTCGCGTTGTTTTCGGTATTTTTTATCTTCTATATTAACTTTATTGGCTTTGTATAAATGAATAAGAGTAAGAATAAGAGCACATGATAGATAAAATGAAAATACAAGTTTGTTAATGATAAAAAGAGCAATAAAAATACCTATATCTGTTAAAATATTTGTTAAAAAACCCATACCTCTTGTAAATATTCTAGACATCTCATCGGTATCTTGGCCAATTCTTTGAATGAAAGTTCCACTACTATTTTTATCGATATCAGCTAATTGTATTTTTAATATTTCTTTAGCTGCTACTAACTGAATATTTTTAGTTGTTCCTCTAAAAAAGACTTGGGTGTTTCTTCTTAAAATCCAGTGGTTACATGCTGAGATAAATTCAATCCCTAATATAATTAGTGTTGCTAAAAAGAGTTGTTTATACAGATTATTGGATAAATAGACAATTTGTTTAGCTCCTAAAACTGGCCAAATAATATTAATAATTACAAAAGATATCGACATTATTGTAAAAATAATTAAATTTTTACGATATCTTTTTCCATATTGATATACTTTCTTTAAATTATGAAGTGTTTTTTTCATTCTATCACCTAAATCCATTTTAATTTTATCATATAAAATTTATTTTGAAAATTCTTGTTTAACTAATTTAGACCTTTATCATATAGTATAAGAGGAGGTATTTATGGATTTTGATTATTCTTATGGGAATACATCTTACAATTATTATGGAAACTGTGGAATACAACATAAAGAATATAATATTTTAGCGCCTGAACAAGAACAAGAGTGCCAACCAGGATTAGAATATGTAATGGTTCCTAAACCAATTTTTGATAATCCTAATTATAAGGGTAGTGGAAAGTTAAAAGATAAGGTTGCTATTATAACAGGAGCTGATAGTGGTTTGGGAAAAGCAGCTGCTATTGCTTTTGTTAAAGAAGGAGCTAAAGTGGTTATACCATATTATAATGAATATATCGATGCTGAAGAAACTAAAAATTATATCGAAAAAATAGGTGGGGAATGTTTACTTATAGCTGGTGATATTAGTGATAAAAATTTTTGTAAAAAAATAGTTTGTGAAACAATTGAAAAATTTGGAAAAATAAATATATTAGTTAATAATGCGGGTGTTCAATATCAAGCGGATGATTTAACCAAAATTAGTGATGAACAATTTGACCAAACAATGAAAGTAAATATTTATGGAATGTTTTATTTAACCAAAGAAGTTTTACCATATCTTAATTCTGGAGATTCAATTATTAATCTAACATCAGTAACGACTTTCTATGGTGAACCTCAGTTAATTGATTATGTAACCACTAAAGGCGCTATTGTTGGCTTTACAAGAGCTTTAGCTAGAAATTTAGCTTTAAAAAATATTCGCGTTAATGCTATTGCTCCAGGATTCTTTTGGACACCACTTCAACCTGCTTGTTGGGTCAAGGAAAAAATTCCATCTCTTGGAGCTGATGCGGCTATGGCAAGAGGGGCTATGCCCTATGAATTAGCACCAACTTTTGTTTTTTTAGCTAGTGATGATTCTAGTTATGTAACTGGTCAAGTAATTCATAATAATGGTGGACAAATAATGGGTTAAAAAATAATCAACAATATTTGTTGATTATCTGGACTGTCAAAAGACAGTCTTTTCCTGTTTCAAGCTAGGTTTTTTTATTTCTAATACTTTTATCAATCTATAAGAACTATCCTGTGGATTACTTAATGTAGTAATGTATGAACCATAGCCACTTTTTTGTGACCAAACTTTATCTTCATTTTCTCTAATAACGTGAAAATCTTTAAACATAAAATCAATATTATAGAAAATAGCAATTTTATAACCACCATGAATATTTCTTTTGTTAAAATCACTATCAAAATATTCAACTTTTAATGCATTAAGGTCATCTTTTAAATCACTCATAAGCTTGTCTTTAAATTCACTTTTACTACAAGTGGCTAGACTTCTTATATCACTAGGATTACTGATGAAGCCAATATCAAGATTAACATAATGTCTCTTAAACTCTTGAAACTTTTGATAAAAAATATCTGGGCAGTCTAAACCTAAGGCATAAGTATAACAGTTACCTGGGTCATAATTAAGAAGATCATAGTCAACATCATAGTTTGGATTACCACTTAGCAAAATATTTAATTTACAATATTCAGCATATAAAATTCTAACTTCTTCATAGAATTTAGCAGTTTCCGTCATTTTTCTAATTTTTAACATTTCTTTTTTTATGTCATCAATACGCATTATAAAATAACCCCCAATCAATTGAGAGCTATTATAACACAAATAAACAAAAATTAAAAATTGTTATTTATGCAGTACAAATCTTAATTTATAGTCTTTAAAAAGATAAAAGAGGGTAGTGGAATATTTAAGAAAAATAGAGTAGGCAATTTTCTTTAATTAGTTTAAGTATAAATTTTTATTTTTGATTTAATAGAACATAAATGTTTTCATCGTAATAACTTTCACCAAGTTTATAACCATCTTTTTTTATTCCTTCTAATTGCATTCCAAGACTTTTTGCTAAATTTATAGAAGGAATATTTTCCATTGTAATGTCGGCTTGAATTCTGTGAAAATTAAGATTGTCAAAAGCAAAATTTATAATTTTTTGGCATGCTTCTTTAGCATAACCTTTTTTAGTATATTTATATCCAATTACATATCCAATTTTACAATTATTATTTATTAAATCTTTGGTATGTAAGTGAACAATACCGATTATATTATTACTCATTTTTTCAATAATACCCCATCTAAAATAGTTTCCATTTTCATAATATTGTTTATATTTTGCAACTAAATTTTTATATTCTTCAAAATTTTGAAAGGGTATTTGATAATAGAATTTAAACCATTCAAAGTTGTTAAAGATATTTTCATATAACATTATTGCATCTTCATCTGTTATTTTTCTAAGTATTAATCGTTCTGTTTCTAATTCTTCATATTTATTTTCTTTCATAAACATTTATCCTCATTTTCCTATAAAATTATGAGATGATATTTTTATTTTTCATCTTCATTTAATACATTTTCTAAGAATATTTTATTTTCAAAAGCACCTCTTTTAGAACTTTTTTCTTCTTTGATAGCAATTACTTCTTCTAATGTTGAATTTTCTACCTTAGCTAGATATTTTATTACTTCTAACATGTCAGCTAATTCTTCAATTCGTTCTTTTCCATTTGCTTTTAAAACTTCTTGATATTCTTCATATAATTTTTTTTCTAATTCTTTTTTATATTCATCATCATTCAAAATACGGATAACTGGTTTTTCACCATTAGCTTTTATTATCTCTGGTATTTTATCTCTTACTAATTTGTTATATGTCTGCATTTATTTCAACTCCTTCTATTTTAAAAACATATGAAATTACGTTTTTCTAATAAATTAATTATACAATAAATTGAAACATATTAAAACTCGAACTTATTAAATATTTTAAAAAGTCCGAGCTTAGTATCCATCTGGTGCTGTAAGTAGGAATCGGACCTACATTAAAGCCTTACCATGGCCTCGTAATACCATTATACTATTACAGCAAATAATACTTAAAATGAAGAAGAAAACTTTATAATTCAAATAAATATATATTTTCTATATATTTATCTCTAAATAAATGATTACCTATATATTTTCCACCAAGGTGCTTATAAAAGTTGTTAGAAGGATTACCATCTAGACATCCAATTATTAACTTTTTTATTCCTTTCTTCGTAATATTTTTAACGGCATAATTATATAATAATTTACCATAACCATTTCCTTGATATTCTTTCATAATATATAAAGAATGTATTTCTGCGGCATTTTTATACTTGTCACTATCTAAGGTATAATAAATCCAACCAATTATTTTGTTTTGTAAAGTTAAAATATAATAATCTGGCTGGTCATTTATATTATTTTTTAATCTTTCAGCACTTTGGTTTTCATTATCTAATAATCCTTTTAAAAAATCATTATCAACAATTCCCTTATAAGTTGCATTCCAAATAAGCGCAATGGAATGTGCCAATTCAATTGAATCTTCTTTTTTTCTTTTTCTAATTATAGGGTTCACAATTATCAACTCCTTATAAAAAATATAAAATATATATCAACTTACTAAATATAAGTGTGTTTTCTTAATTATTAAAATTCAGTATAATAAAGAACAACTATTTAATATAATGTTCATGATAACATAAAAACGTACTTTTATCAAGTGCGTTTTCTATTTTTAATTGAAAGTTCAAGTTTGGTATTAATCTAAAGCCGAATGTAGGAATCGGACCTACTAATCAGTATGAGTGATTACCATTAAACTATTATAGCAAGCCATAATAAAGCATCACCACAACATTTATACATGTTTTATTTTAGGCTTTTTAGAATCTTTTTCAATTGGTAATATATAGCGCTGTAAACCATTAACTACGCTATCTTTAGTGCCAGATACTTCAAATCCATCTCCGGCATATTCTCTAATGCCCATATCTATAACTTTTTCATTCAGTTCTTCTAATTCTTGTTTTAAAGTTTCATTTCTGTTAACTGATAAACCAAAATTCCAACCAATAAAATGATCTAAGAAATGATTAATAAAATATCTTTGGGCCTCATTAAAGGCTTTATTATTCAACTTTTGATTTCTAATAGCTTTTTCAGTAATTATTAGATTGGCACTACCATTATAGCCTTTACATATTTTATCTGTTAATTCAAGCATAAAATAGTATGGATCTAATACAATCCCTTTATCAAGTGATTGATTAAATATTCTTACCATTTGCAAAATGATATCATCTAAATTAGATATTTGGCTATATTCTTCAGCATTATCAATTATTAATTCGCCATTTTGATAAAATTCAAAACCACATGTAGGATAACCATCATTTAGTGGGTAAAAATAAATTAAATTATTAAAAATTTGAAATGCATTCTTACCATCTTTTTTTCTTTTTTCTAAGTTATAGTAACATAATTTTAGACAAAGAGCATTTGCGACTGTGTTTATAATATTTTGTTCTTTTTGTTTCTCATGTTTATCGCATTCTTCATAAATACTTTTTTCTTTTTTTAATAGCTCGGAAATACTTTTCATAATAAGTTTGTATATTATAGCATGTTTTAAGCAAAATATATATTTATTTAGAAAATTTGTTACTCATATTTCCTTATTTTTTGTGTCAATATGCAAGTGTGTTTTTTAAATTGACAATTTTACAATTTCCATTGTATTAAGAACAAATGTTTGATATAATGCTATTGGATACATTTGGAATATATCAGATGCTTTCCCTTTCTATTTATCAAAGGATAAAAGAAAGGTGGTGATATTTATGACAAAAAGAGAATTTTCTCAATTTATTATAATATTACTCCTATTCTTAGT
>CANRJK010000030.1 GCA_947630955.1 uncultured Bacilli bacterium
ATAACGAACCGAGGATTATAGATTAAGGTTTATAATGAGAGGGAGTAACAAACTTCAAAAAAGTTTGTAGTCTAGAAACTAGATTGGAAACAAGATTAACCCATGGTGTTAATCCAAAACATATGGTATAGACATAGATAAACGAGAAATTTTTTGTCTATTATAGCTATATCAGTGGAAGAGGAATTCCTCTTCCACAATAATATTAGTAGTTGGTTGTAAATATTAGAATTATTAAAATGGTAAATCTTTTACTTGTTTGGCCATTATGGTTGTTTTGATATTTCATACCAACTTTAACACCTGACAATGAAGATGAACTATTTAATAATAAGTTATATTCATAGGAGGGTGTTGTAATGAAATTAAAAGACAAATTTTTAGAATTGAAGAATGAATATCAAGATGCGATAGTGTTAATTAAATCGGGAAGTTTTTATTTGACTTACGATGAGGACGCCATAATCTTGAATTTTTTGTTTTCATATCAAATTAGTAATACAAAAGTAGGTTTTCCATTAAAAAATATCGAAAAGGTAACAGATATTTTAAAAAAAGAAGAGATAAGTTATGTAATTTTTGATGAACAATTAGCAAAATTTCTTGCCGATAATAATAAGTATAATGTAATCTTCAATAAAGCTAAAAAAAATGAGTTTAATTTAGCTATGAATAATATGTTAATAGATAGAATCAAATTTTTATTAGAAGAAAAACCAGAAGTTTATATAAAATTAAAGGACTTTATTGATGACCTCTAATTTTCAGTTATTAGAACGTAGTGAGAAACTGGTTTGTCGTTTTGATGATATCTTAATAAATTTTCCAAAAAAACAAATAGTGTTAAAACATAAAATAGAAGAAACATTATACCTTATTATTGAGTGTATTCATTCCTATCAAATAAATACAGTAGAACGAATTAAAGAAAAACATTTAAAAGATTTTTTAGTTAAATTGTCTATGCTTGATTTTTATGTTGGAATTAGTGTTAGAAGAAAAAATATTAGTACTAAACAGGCTAAAGAGATTTGCAATAAGATAACCGAGTTGAAGAAAATTAGTTTTGGAGTTATGAAAAGTGTCAAACAAGATTAACATTTCTTATGATTGTTTATTAGATTTTAATAAACTAGAAGATGTTTATCATACAATTAGATTAAATACTAAACATAAAAAGAAACTAATATCTTTTCAACTTTTTAAAAATATGAATTTCCAGAATATATATGATTCTTTAAGCTCAAAAGAATATAAACATTCTGATTATAATGTTTTTTTAATAACTCAACCAAAATGTCGCTTAATAATGAGTGAGGGAATGAATGATAAAATTGTAAATCATTTAGTTAGTAGATATGTTTTGTTTCCTTTAATAGAGCCAAAATTAATTGAAATGAATGTAGCTACAAGAGCAGGAAAAGGAACAAAACAAGCCATTTTTTACGTAAAAAAATATATTAATAAATTAAAGCAAAATCATGATAATGTATATGCTTTAAAGTGTGATATTCATAAATTTTTTTATTCCATTGACCATGGAATTTTAATGAAAAAATTATCTAAGATAATCGAAGATAAAGACATTCTAAATTTAATTGAAGAAATTGTTAATAGTACTAATTCTGAGAAACTAAAAAATATAGTTGCTTATCAAATTAAAAATCAAATTAAACATATCGAAAAATCTAATATAAGTGCGAATGACAAAGCATCTAGAATTAATGAATTAAAACGTATTCCAGTAAGTGAGAAAGGAAAGGGATTACCAATAGGTAATATGACAAGCCAAATAATGGCTGTTTTCTATTTAAATGATTTAGATCATTTTATTAAAGAGAAACTTCATGTAAAATATTATGTTAGATATATGGATGATTTATTATTAATTCATCATGATAAAAAATATTTGAGATATTGTTTACATGAAATAGAAAAAAAGGTTCAAGAAGAATTATTATTTTTAAATAATAAAACACAAATTTATAGTTTAGATAAAGGGCTACCTTTTTTAGGATTTAAATTTAAATTGAAAGGTAAAAAATTATTGCTTCTTCTACAAAAGAATACTAAAAATAGAATCAAAAGAAGATTTAAAAAAGCTAAAACTCATGAAGAGATTGAAGAATTAAAAAAGAATTATAATGGATATTTAATAAATGCTGACTGTGGTTCTTTTTTACATAATTATCAATAGTTTTTGCAAAAAAATATATTAAATGATATAATCAACATAGGAGGAAATAAATATGGACAGAAATGATATGTTAGATGCAATATTAAAAGAAAAATTAGAATCTAATTTTGTCAAAAATGACGCAACAATAGAAGAAGCGCCCGTTTTAGCAGCTCTTATTACTGCTGCATCAAAAATGTCAAGGGTAGTAGAAACTACTGCTGCTGAGGAGGTTGTTACGGATCAACTTTTAGATCTTTATCAAAAAGCAGATAGTCAAGAGGTTACACAGTTGGTAGGCATGTCATCTAGTTTTATAAAAAATAATACTGGTTATAGTGTTGATGTCGATGACTACGCTGCTGCTATTAAAGCTTATCAAGCAGAAAAGCAAAAATATGATGATCTTTATAATAGAATTTTATCAAGAGCGCAATTAAAACAAAAAGAGGGTAAAGTTCAAAATAGATAAAAGAATAAACATTATTTAAAAAGATACAATTATATTTGATTGTATTTTTTCTTTTTTTCTTTCTTTTTGATATAATAATATAGATTGTAATTTTGGGGGTTTATTATGAATTTGAATCATATTGAAAAAAAACAAAGCAAAATAAATAGTTTGCATGTATCACCATACCTTTATAATATCTTAAACAAAAAGGGTGAAAAAAAATTTGCTATGGATAGAGTTTTATATCATAGTTTATGGACAACTAGCAAAAATTATAAACAATGGCAGTTAGCTACTTTTGAAAATATTTTGAAAACAGGAGCTATTTTTTGTCGTAATAAATTAGAGGCAATTTTATCTACGGAAGAATTTTCAAAACTAAAAAATAAAGATTGTAATCGAAATAATGGGGAATTTGTAAGTGTTTCAGTTAAATGTGACGATTTAAATAGTTCTTATTCTTTTTATGTTGATAATAATCCATCAATTATTATTGATCCTAACATTCTTTTATTGAAAGATTTTATAAGTTTTGAAAAAGGTATAAAAAATAATTTAATGTTAGGTGAATATCAAATTCGTGATAATATTAGTTTAAGATATATGTTAGGTTTATCTTTACCCAGTCTTGTTACTGAGACTACGATAAAAAAGCAAATGGTAAATAGAAATGAAAAATCAGTTTTATTAAAGGAATTTTTGACAACTTCGTTAGATGAATTTATTAATATTCATTTTAAAGATGCTTTATCTTATGAAGAAATATTAAAGCGTTTTGATATGCCTTTTTATCTTATTGAAACATCAACTGGTTATCAAGTAACATCTTGTGTTCAAGAAATTGCTAAAATAAAACAATTACATCAAAAAATCAAGTGAAAATTAATTGATGATGGAGGTATTATGAATGTCTTTTTAAAAAATTTAAAACAAGAAATTATAGATGGCGTTAATCCCAACTGGAATTTAAATCAAAGAATGCGCTATGTTTATATGATGGCTGGTAAAAAGCTTACTAAAAATGTTAACTTTTTCTATGGTCTTGATAAGAAATTAGGAAATAAGAGTTTATCTTATGATGAAATTAAAAAAATTTATCTTGATAATAAGATTGATTATAATGAAATTATTTGTAAGTCTGTTTCTTTATTTTTAAAAGACATTTATGAAGAAATAGGTGTAGCTACTAAATTGATGAAGTCGATGGCTTTTCAACGTATTTATGACGAAAATCATCAAGAATATTTTGATGTTTATCATTATTTTTTATGTTGTACTGGCGAAGACAATAAAAAATATTTTTTAAGTCTATCATCCGATTTAATGAATATTCAAAACAATTGGCAAACAAAACATTTTGCTACAACTATTAATTATTTTCAAAGAGAAATTAAAGGTCAAAAAACGGTTGCTTATCATGGAGATATGATTGATGAATCAGTTATGTCTTTAGATGAATTAATTGAGTTAGATAATTCAATAGGATTAGGGGTAAATAAAGAAAGTTTAGCTTTAAATAATTTAGTTTGTTATGAAAATGGTCTTCCTTTAAATTCTGTAACTTATAAAAACAGTCCTTTTATATATCAACATATAAAAGGTGAACTTGTTAATCGTTATACAAATTATTTAAGTCAAAATACCGATTTTTATCATAATGCTTTTATTTTTCCAAATACTGATGGAAAAATAATATCATTAAATGATATTAAATTAAGTGATTTAACTGAAGAAGATCTTGATGCTTGGTATAAATATATGTTAGAAAAGAATTCTCTTACTAACGTTAAAGATAAAATTGAAGTGAATAATAAGATAAAGGCTATGTATGAGAAATTAAAGAAGATGAGATTATTAATAATATCTTTAAACGCAGTAGAAGATGAAGAACAAAAGAAAGAAATTGTTAACCAGATAAAGGTAATACGTAATTCTTGCTACAGTTTATTAGATTTTATATCTTACTTTTTTGTAAATAAAAATATTAAAGGTAATAAACTTGGTAGTGTTAAATCAACGGCTTATTTAAAATATCGTTTTGAAAATCTTTTTGCTTATTTTATGGTTCTAAATCAATCTGAACCATCAATGTTATCTAGAAGTAATGGTTTAGCGGAAAAATTAGAATTAATTGACGAAGTTATGATTGATCTTTTTGGTGGTAAAATTTATTCGAAAATTAGAGATGACGCTAATATTACAAAGTCAGTTGCTTTAGATTGTTCTACTAATAGGTTTCATCTGTTTTTTCAGATAAATGGAGAAATTTATTATCACTTGGATTTGGATAATGGTACATTAGAAATTATTCCTGATGTTGTTGAGTATATCACTAAGCATCAATTGATTTTTGTTAGTGATGCTTTTCATAATAATATCATTGATATTGAACAAAGTATGGCAAAAAAATAAACAGTTATTTGTGAACTGTTTATTTTTTGAGTAAATTCTTCTTTTTATTTTCATGTTCTTTTAAGGCTTCATCAAATTCCTTTTGTTCTTCCGTAGATGGATAGTATTTTTGTAATAAAGGATTATATATATTTACATAATTTAAAAAATTACTAATTCTACTTAATTGTTTGGTTTTTCTATCGTAATAATAATATTTGCTAGAAACTTCACTATCATGAACAGCTATAATAACCATTTGTTTGTTGCGAAGATCAACATAAGTTTGGATTTCTTTTTCAGAGGACATAATATCACTTCCTTAAATTAAATGTATTGTATTATAAAAAAAAATAAAAGTCAATTTCACTTTACATTTCTAATTAATAAAGATGTTGATATTTAACATTAAATATGATAAGTTACAATTATAGAAAGAAGGATAAAAATGAATGCTGAACAAAAATTAGATTATATTGATGAAAATGAATATATGTATAAAAATTTAAATATTGAAATTGATCTAGATTTTATGACAAATAGTAATTTTTCAATTGATGAGATAAAAGCATTAGCTAATAAAGTTGCTGATTATTATCTTGAAAACAAAGAACAAATATTAGAATATATTTATAATGATTTTAAAAAAACAGGATGGTTTGTTGATGATTATTCAAAAGATGAAATATTTGCTAAGATAGGTAATCCAAAAATTAATATGATTGATGAAAAAAATTACAATATAACTTATTTAGAAAGTTCATTAGATGATGAACATATTATTGAAGTAGAATTATTTTTAAATGACGAAAATAAATATATACTATCTTATGTATCTGTTGATGGTTAATACTAAAAATTTGTTATTAAGAAATTTATCAAAAAACGGTAAAATTTATTGGTTATGGTAGAATTTAATTTACGAAAATGATTTTTAGTGATATATTATTGTTAGGAAGGAGTTTTTGTTATGAGTAGAGTTGAAATGAAGCAAAATGCGAAAAAATCTTTAAGAGGTAATTGGGGAAAAGCAATATTAATTTTTATAATTTTCGGAATTTTAATAACTGCCACAACTTGTATTAGTTTTATTGGTAATGAAAATATCTTTAGTGATCCTAAGGCTTTATCATCATTCTTAGATGGGAATAATATTAATTATGGTCTTCCTCAAATAATTTCTGAAGTACTAACTTTTCTTGTTACAGCTTTTCTAACATTAGGGTCTGTAAGCTTTTTCTTAAAAGTTTCACGTAATGAAAAAGTTTCTTGTATGGAATTATTTAGTAAAGCTAATCTATGGTTACTTTATATTGGAGTAACTATTATGACAACTATTTTTATAGGTTTGTGGTCATTATTGTTAATTATTCCGGGAATAGTTGCAGCTTATAAATATAGCATGGTTAACTATGTAATGATTGATAATCCAGAACTTGGAGTTATGGGTTCTATAAGACGTAGTAAAGAAATTATGAGAGGCCATAAATTAGATTACTTTATTTTACATCTTAGTTTTATTGGTTGGATAATACTTTCTGTTTTAACTTTTGGTATTTTGCTACTATATGTTTCACCATATGTAAGTGTTACAGAAGCAAATTTTTACAATAGTATAAAGGATAATCATTAAACATGAAAAGGGAACAAAAACGTTTCCTTTTTTAAGTTTAATGATTTTATATAATTATCTAGATAATTATATAAAATTTCAAAAGACCAATTGCTGTATAAAACAATCTTTAATAACACTTTAACGCCTATGTGTCATTTTATATCAATATTTTTAGGAGTATATTTATTATACTTCTTTTTATTAACTTTACATTTTAATTTTCTAATTACTATAAATAAGGAATAAGCGTGTTTAGCACAACCCTTTTTATATCATTGACTTACTATATAGTTTGCATAGAGATATGTTTATTTTTTCCTTATATAATATTAATTTAATAAGGTTCTTGTTTAGTATAGAACTTAGAACTAGGAGAAAAGAGTATATGAAATTTATTGGTATTTTTAGTATAATTTGGACTTTTATGATATAATATTTAAAATATATTTTAATGTTATTTAGGAGGGTTTAGATGGTTTATGAATAAAGAATTATACGTTAAGTTGAAAGAAGATTTAGCAGAAGCGATAAAAAGTAATAATATTCAAAAAATAGAAGAAATAAAAAATATATTAAATATTTCTAAAGAGCAGGAAGCATATTTTTCAAAGGGTTTAACAGGATTTCCTTCATTAGATCAAGTATGGGCAAGGAATTATAGCCAAACAGCTTATGATGATGCAAATAATATTCCATTAAACAAAACAGTTTGGGATGTTATAGAAGAAAAGTTAGAGGAATATTATGACATACCGGCACTTGAATATTTTGGGAAAATTTTTTCAAAGCAAGAATTTATAGATTTATGTTATACATGGGCTAAAACATTTAGAGCCATGGGTGTGGAAGAAAATGAAATTGTCCCAATATATGGACCAGTTGTACCCGATATATGTGCAATGGTGTTTGGACTTGATATGATAGGAGCGACTGCTTATTTTTTGAAATTAGTTATTAGTCCAAAAGCTTTGGCCGAAGAAACTAGAGAATCTAAAATCGCAGTAGTTTTTGATGGAATGTGGCAGAATGTCAGAGAAGAATTTTCAAAAGATAAATTTAAAAAAGTAATCGTTGCAACAGTAGCGGCTGATATGCCAAGTCCTAAGAAAGAAATAGTATCATTTATAAATTATATTCAAGCAAAGAAAAATAAAACAAAGATACCTGATGAAAAGAAATATATATGGATAGACAAAGCACGTGAAATAGCGGAGTACTACACAGGAAAAGTGAAAGTACCTTTTGTCTCAGATAGACCAGTATTAATAACTTCATCAAGTGGTACTACAGGAGGACTTGTAAAAGGGACAGTAGCTACAAATGAATCAGTTATTTCACAGATATTTAGTGGTACATACTCTGAAATTCCTTATTTTGTTGGTGATAGAGTGTTAAATCATTTCCCATTTACAGCCTCAACATCATTAAATTCTCTATATTTATTACCTTTATATAATGGATTGACTATCATTTTAGATCCAAGAGTTTCAGACAAAGATTTTTATAATCAAATTATAAATTTAAAACCCAATATTGCTTTGACAACAGGAAGTGCATGGGAAAGCTTTTTTAATAGAATAAAAAAAGAAATGAACTCTGGTAAAAAATTTGATTTTAGTTATGCAAAAGGTTGGACCGTTGGTGGTGAAGGAACTGATTGTAGTAAATTTAAAAATTGGAATCAAATTATGAAACAAGCAGGTTCAATGAGCACGTTATATAGTGGGTATGGTTTGTCTGAAACGTTTTCAGCAGTTAGTGTAGAAAATTCAAAATGTAAGTATAATTTTTCTAAAAAAATTATGAGTGTTGGTTTTCCACAAGCTGGTATGATTGTTGGCGTTTTTGATAAGAATGGAAAAGAGTTATCTTATAACCAACGAGGAGAATTATATATAAAAACAAAAGCTCATATGAAAGAGTATTATAATAAGCCAGAGTTGACTGAGTCAACATTAGTTGATGAATGGATTCATACAGGAGATTTAGCAGAAATAGATGAAGAAGGATTTTTATATGTTTGGGGTAGATGTAATGATAGAATAGATTTATCTGATGGGCAACAGTTATATTTATTTGATATTGCAAACAAAATTAAAGAAAATAGTGCAATAGAAGATGCAATCGTTTTACCAATGCCAACAGAAGATCCAAATACTCTTGTTGCTCATATTGTATGGAATGAACATATCACAGAAAAAGAAAAAATTTCATATTTAAATAGTATACATGAAGAACTAAGAGATTATTTACCAAATGAAGTTAATATGGTAGGTTATTCTTTCCATGAAGGAATGTTACCATACTCTCCAACGACTTTGAAAAAAGATAGAAATAAACTTTCAAAACAGACAAATGGATATGTATGTTTAAAATGTGAGAAAATTTTGCCATTTAATTTTGAGTATAAAAATGGACAATATGAAAAAAAATATGAAACAAATAATAGTCAAAAAACAAAAAGATTAAATAAAAAATGAGAGGTGTGTTGCTAGTGTGGAATATTATATTTTTATTTACAGGTATGTTCTTTATCTTATTACTTTTGGTAGTTTTTTCATCAAAAGAAGTTTTAAACTCAAAAGAAAATAAAATTTTTAAATTGGTTTTAATTTCTAGTTTATTTTTGTATATTATTGAAATTCCGTTACAATTAATAGTAAGAACAATTGGAGTTGAAAATGTTTTAGTTGATATAATTTCAAGATTATATTTAATTTCTCTTTTAGTATGGTATGTATTTTTTTCAATGTACGTAATATTATTGTATTCAAATGATATTGATAAACCAATATATAAAACGATTAGTACATATGCAAAAGTTGTTGTAGTTGCACTTGCTATTGTTTGTACTATGTTTTTGATATGTTCTCCAATTAGAAAATTTTATGATTTAAATAAAATGTATGTTATTGGTGTTGCAGTTGATATATTAAAAGTATTTATTGGAATTTATATTTCTTTGTGGTTTGTTTTAATAATTTTAAATTTAAAAAATTTATTTAATAAAAAAAATATACCTATATATTTGACAATTGTTTTTTTGATAATTAGTACTATTATTCAATCTTATGATCCTAGTATATTAATAGCATCTGTGGTTGGCACCTTTATTTGCTATACAATGTACTTTACAATAGAAAATCCTGACTTAAAGATGTTGAGAGAAATGGAACTAGCAAAAAATACAGCAGAAAAAGCAAATAGAGCTAAAAGTGACTTTTTAAGTAGTATGTCACATGAGATAAGAACACCTCTTAATGCCATTGTTGGTTTATCAGAAGACATTGCAAGTTATAAAAATCAGGTTCCAAAGGAAGTAATTGAAGATACTGAGGATATTCAAAATGCATCACAGACATTGTTAGAAATTGTTGGTAACATATTAGATATAAATAAAATTGAAAGTGAAAAAATGGAAATAACAGAAGTTCCTTATAATTTTGTTGAAGAAATAACGAGAATGGCTCGTGTTACTATAACAAGAATAGGTAATAAACCAATTGATTTTAAAATGTCATTCGCACCTGATATTCCTTTTGAATTATTGGGAGATAAATCTCATATCAAGGAAATAATTAATAATTTACTTACGAATGCTATTAAATATACTGAAAAAGGAACCATAACTTTAAATACAAAATGTATTAATCAAAATAATAAATGTATTTTAATAATAAGTGTACAAGATACTGGGCGAGGTATAAAAGCAGAAAATATTAATAAATTATTTACTAAGTTTGAAAGATTAGATATCGAAAGAAATACTACTACGGAGGGAACAGGTCTAGGACTTGCAATAACAAAGGTCTTAGTTGATATGATGGGCGGACATATCAATGTTCAATCACAATTTGGTGAAGGTTCCATTTTCGTTGTCCAAATTCCACAAAAAATAAGTAAAATGGCGGGTCCAAAAGATGAAGAGAAAAAAATTGAACAGATTGAACCGAAAGAAAGGTTTGAAGAAAAACAATACAACAATAAAAAGGTTTTAGTTGTAGATGACAATAAATTAAACATTAAAGTAGCAAAAAAACATCTAGAAAGTTTAGGACTTATTGTAGATGATAGTGATAGTGGAAAACAATGTTTAGATAAAATTAATCAAGGAGAAAAATATGATTTAATTTTAATGGATATTATGATGCCAGAGATGAATGGAAAGACCACTTTAGCTAGGTTGCAAGAAATACCTGAATTTAATACGCCTGTTATTGCTCTTACGGCAGATGCTGTATCGGGTGCTAAAGAAAAATATATGGCAGAAGGTTTTATAGATTATATATCAAAACCATTTACAAAGGATCAAATTAAAGAAAAATTAGATAAAATATTTTTAGATGAAAATAATGAGAATAGTAAAAATAATTTTGCTACCTATGTCTTTAATTCAAAAGAAAACGAAGAATATACTATTATTGATGGAGTCAAAAAAGATGTAAATAAATAGTATTTTCCATATTAGAAAAAGTCAATATATTATTGGCTTTTTTTGCGTTATATAGTATATTATATTTAGTAATTATTAAAGATAAAAAATAATTTTTGTAAATAAGGAGGGGCTAGATGTATTTATTTTTAGAGTTAATTGCTGAATATTTGGTAATTGTTTTATTATTTTGTCTTTTTAAACTAGAAATAAATTCTAAAAAAAAGAAATTTATTTTACTAGGATTGCTGCTTTTAATTTTTTTGTTTAGTGGTGCTAGTTATGTAAGTAAAAATTATGAACCAGGTATAGGTTATATTATTTTTTTGCTTAGTTTAGTTTTTTCCTTTCTGACTATTTTATTAGTTGTTTACAATGTCTTATGTGGAAATAAACAATCAAAAATGCTTAGTGTTTTAATAAAAAAAGATGATTATGAACTTGGAACAACTATGCATCCTGATATCATTTTAGCTTCTGAAGGTGCGGTCATTCATGTAGCAAATTGGAAGCATCAAGATGAACAAGGACAAATAAAAATTGACACAATCGTTTTTCCGGGTAAGTATCCAGTAGAATCTGTTGATATAAATGCAGAGCTACAATATGATGAAAAGAATAATTTTTACGTTTGTAATTATTTTAAAAAAACAGATAATTCTTCTCCAAAAAAATATACTAAAGAAGATTTACATGATATTATTTTATATATTAGTATTTTACTAATGCCAATTATTATTACATATAGTCAAACTATCAAAGAAATTCCTTTGAAAGAAAATTCTTTGCTTATGAAAATTTATTCTGCAGATTTAGCTACTATCCTTTTTGGTTTAGCAAGAAAACTTTTTCATCATCCAAAAGATCTTTTCACGAAGATAATGTATTGGTTTGAAAATGTTTGTTATTATATATTTTTAATTTATGACATAGTTGTAATTTTTCAAATTTTCTTAAGTTTATAAAACTTGTTTTTGAATATAAATTCATAGATAATAGTTGTTATATTTTGTAGTTAATGCGTTATTCTAATTTTGTTTAGACTTATTATAAAATATTATTCAAAGGGACTAGTTGTATTAATTAAATTGTAGTCAAAATTTCCATTTTTAAATATTTTTATTTTTTGTTTATCTTTGGTTTCGATAGTTATTTCTAAATCACTAGTTCCTATACAAAAATCCATATGTTCTGGGCAAATATTACAGCCTAATGCCTCTAACTGTTGCTGATTCATATTTAATCCATTTTTGATTGTATTTTGATATGCACTACCTAAAGCTAGATGTGTTGATATATTTTCGTCAAAAAGATTACAATTATAAATACAGTTTGTTTTACTAATAGGTGAATTATAATCAATAAGTGCTATTTCACCTAATCGTTTGTAACTATCACCTTTTGAAAAAAAGTAATTTAGATATTCTTTTCCTTTTAAAGCATCATATTCTACCACTTTACCATTAGAAAATTTAAACCAATATTCTTCTATATTCCAATCAAGATAAGTAATAGGAATACTACCAACAACAATACCATCTACTTTATATTTATGTGGTGCTGACCATATAGAATATGTAGGCATATTTTCTATACAGTGTTTTAGCTCTAAAGATCTAAATAGGTAATCATCAACTAAACTAATAGTAAGATTGGTTCCTATTTTATTTTTTATTTGAATGGAGTTAATTTTTAAATTATTTAAATAACGTACTTTTTGATTTTCAATATTGATAAGTTTATCCCATTCTTCTATTGGATTATCACTTTTATCAATCATACAAAAATTATAGATTAAACTTTCTAATTTTTGGTATGCATTTTCACAGCTAGGAAAAAGGCTTTTAGCCCATATAATATTAGGGAGTGCAAATATCGTCCATGAGATTTTATCTTGCATAACATATTCTAAATATTTTTTCATATATTCTGTTTTTAAGTCATTAACTATCTTTAATTTTTCTTTATCTATAGCATCAAAAAAATGAGGTGTTGGTGAACTTGTTAGCAAAAAAACACAATTTTTATCGATTGCTTTATTCCAATTTTTACGTTTAAAATATGGATGTTTTTTTAACTCTTCAATTGATAAAGTCTTTAATAATTCTAGTTCATATTCTTTATCATTTTCATCTATTATAATATCTTCAAACTTATTTTCTTTAGCGCAAATAATAAGGTCATCTATAAATTGAGAATTACTTTTGTCATAACGTATAAATAAAGATTTACTATCAGAACAAATACATTTTTTAATGATTAGTTCTATATATTTTTTTCTAAAATCCATGTTAACTCCCTCTGCCTATTAAAATTTACATAAATATTAACTTAAATTTATTTTGGAGATTGTACCATAAATTAAATGAAAAAGCAATTATAAAACTAAAGGGAAACTATTTTTATAACTACTGAAAAGAATAATTATATAAGCAAAATTTAAAATGATGACAAGTAAATCCTGTCTCCATTTTTGGTTTATAAAATTGTGTTAAAAATGAACTTTTTATCTTCAACATAAAAATTGTTTATTTTTTAAAAAGTTGTGTTAAACTTTATGACTGATAAACAAAAAAGTGGTATAATGGATATGCCAAATAGAAATTGTAGAAA
>CANRJK010000031.1 GCA_947630955.1 uncultured Bacilli bacterium
GATTGATAATTAATTGATTATAGCAAGTTGCATTGATTATTATAAATAATTGTGTATAATATGTTAAGAATTTTAGAAGTGGTGAAAATGAAAAAATAAGAATAGTTATTCTTTTAATTTTAGTATTAATAGCATTTTTCGTTGGTTTTATAATTGAAAAAAATAGAAAAGGTGAATAAAAAAATATTTTAAATATAAATCAGTGGGATGTTAAAACGTTTTCTAATGAGAAGGTGATAATTTATGAAGCGAGTAGTTTGGATCATATAACAGAAGAGCAAAGAGATGGTTGGAATTTGTTGATTGAGCAAATATCCATGGTAGGATATAAACGTCATGAGACAGAAGGTAATGCTAACCATATTAAATATAAAATTGAAATGAAAAATGGAGATATATATTATATTGAAGATTTGGGTTGTAATCATCAAGTAGATATAACATTCCCTAATAATAAAACAATAAAATATTATGCTTATAGTTAAATGAAATATTTTAATCATCCTATAAAATTTAATAAAAACTATTAGATAGGATGATTTTTTAATGTTTGAATGTATTGATATTATTTACTTTATGCTTAATATCAACCTACAAAATAGGATGAATTGCTTAAGTACGAAATAAGTTTTACACAACACTAAACTCTTATGAAATAAGGAATAGTTTAGTATTGATGTGTAAACATCTTATCCTGCTCTTTTAGAAATTAATACATTTGCAAGTATTATAGGATGATAGACAAAACTTTCCGTATTTAATTACTTGACTCGTCTTTTTAGTGAAGATATCAAACTCTATGGTTAAATACAAAGTTAATTTAAAATTTAAAGATAATTCTAAAACTTTAAATGAAATAATAACTGAAGTATTAAAAATAAAATTACAAAAGAGATTAAACATGACCTGCAATTATTTAGATAAAAAGCTACCACGTAATCATACTCATTATTTCCGGGAATAAAGGGGTAGTAATTATGGTAGGCAATAGTAGTTTTAATGTAGGACTTTATATAAGATTATCAAGAGATGATGGAAATATTGAATTTGATAGCATTGTAAGTCAAAGAAGTTTACTTAATCAGCATGTTATAGAAAACAATTATAGGTTATAGATGAGTTTGTTGATGATACTTTACGAATTAAAAAACAAATTGAAAGTCTAGAAATTACAAATAATAAACTAACTGAAAATTTAGATAAAACTTATATGGATATGTTAAAAGGAATAATAGATGAATCCCAATATCTAAGAATAAGTGAAAATATAAAAAAAGAAATAGATGATAATAAAAAGTATATTGATAATCTTAAAAATAAGAAAATAGATTCAAATAAAATAGATAACAAAAAAATAGAAAAATACATTAATGAATTTTTATCACTAGAAAATCCGACAAAGGAGTTAATCATAAATCTAGTTGAAAAAATTTATATCTATCAAGATAAGAGGATAGATATTATATTTACATATAAAAATACTACATAAAAAGCATAAACGGGGATAATTTTTTTATTGAAAAAGTAAAAAACACTTTACTTATATTGAAATAAGGTAAAACATAATTTATAATATGGTTAGAAAAGGAATGAAAGATATTTATTCAAATATTATTTAGACATGTCATGATTTTTTTACTTAAATATTTGGATAAAGTTAAAAATAGAAAGGAATATTATGAATAATAGTGAATTATCTTATAAATTAAATTATATATTAAAAGAATTAGGTATGAATAAAACAGAATTTTTAAAAGCCTGCCGCGTTTTTAATCCTTCTATTTCTAAACCAACTATTTTAAACGCTATTAATGGGAAAAATACGATTGCTCCTACTATTGAAACTTTAAGTACTATTATTAAAGTTTGTCAAACATCAAAAAACAAAAAATTAAAACATATTTCATATGACTTTTTGTTGAATGATAATATTAAACAAATAGAAGCTAATAATGTTTTAGTGTATCAAGAAATAGGGTTATCTGATAATGTTATAGATAAATTAAAACAATATAATCATCCTTTTTACTATAATTATCATAATATTATTAATTATTATCTAGATAATTTACCCACTAATTATTTTAAATACTTGGAATATTTGAAAATATCTTCGGATATTTTTAAGGAATTAAATAAGGAAAAATACGATTTAAAAAAAATTATAAAATATTTTAACAATGATTCTTATTTAGAATATATTGAAAGAAATTTTAGAAATATTTACGATTATTATTTAAATATTAAAAATAAAAAAGAGATAAATAAAGAACAATTATTAAGTTTGTTAAAGATTATTCGTGAATATTTAATATATCAATTATTAGAAATAAATAAAAAGTTATATGAGATGATGGATAAATGAAAAGAAATTTAAACAAAATTTATAGTAGGGAAAATATTAAAAAATTATTAAAGAAAAACAGTTCTTTAAAAGAATTAAATGAATTTGATTTAAAAATAGAAATGCTTAATTATTCCTGTTTGAAAGAAATGTATAATGATTACATAAAAAAGTTTATAAATCTAGAATTTGAGGAATTGTTTGATGAAAATCATATTTTAGAAAGATATATTGTTTATAAAAAATTATCTAAAATAAAATATATCTTTGATTGTGATAAATTAAGTTTTGTGAAAAAAATGTACGGTGTTAAAACAACCGATGCTTGTGATACGTTACTATCAATACAATCTATTTATAGTAAAATTATCAGTAATAAACCCTTTTTAGAACAACTAAGCATGATAAATGAATTAAAGCAATCTATCTATTACAATGATATTTGCCGCTTAATCATTTATTATCACACGATAGGAAATATGTGTCCTTGTCCAAAAGATGGTTATAATGTAAGTAAAAATAATAAAAATAAAGGTGGATATGATCGCTTGGATTTATTTAAAAATACTACTTATTTTAAAGAAAAAAATTGGGATAAATATTTTAACCAAGAACAAGTAAGTAGATACTGCTTAGAAGAAATTTATAGTGGGGATAAACTTCCTAATTTAGAAGAGACTGGTAAAATCTTTGAAAGACTTAAAGAAAAAGAAATAAAAAAATATATAAATACTTATATTGAACTTATTATTGAAAGGACAAAAAAATTATATGAAGATGATAAGTTAAAAATAAATTAAATAGGATGGTGATTAAATGAAAATAAAATTAGAAAAGTATCAGGATATAGAAAAATTAAAAAAATATTTAGAATGTGAATTATTAATTAATTTAGAAGATTGTGACGCAAAAACGAAAATAAAAATAATTGACTTTTTAAATGGTTTAGTGTTTCAAAAAGGTAGTTTAAAAAAAATAAATAGAAATGAGTATGAAGTTATAATTTAGTTTAATATCTTTTGTCTAAAAGATCTAGGTGATGAAAATGAAAAAATTAATAGTTAGAAATAAAAGAGTAGTTAGTGACTATTTTAATATTGAGTTAGAAGATAAGGAAGATTTATTCAATCGTTTAGAAAAAAAGATAAAAAGTTTTATTAAAACATATGATGTTTTTTTGTTTAGTAAGCCATATGATAAATTAAAAGAATTAACAAAGAAAACAGGTTTAATCATCTTAAGAGTTTATCATGTCCAAAATAGTTATAATGAATTTTATTTAGATGAACTTGGTATGACCGCTAAATGGGAAAATGATTATGGTATTCCTAGTGATAGATATCACATATTTAAACATCACCTTACTGTTCATATCTATCTAGATAAAATTATAAATGAAAAAAAGAGTATTTATGGTCTTATCAATAATCAAAAATTTTTAATTTACAAGCCTAAATATAATAAAAATAATAATTTAAATAAACAACTGTTTTTTTTGAAAGATGACTTTAAAAGGAACGACAGTTATAAGTTGTCATCTAAGCAAAATTTAATCCAAATAAAAGAGTCCGAAATAAAACAAATTGTCTTAGTTTATCCTTTTGATGATTTTTTGCTTCTTAAAAATAATGGTGATCTTTTTGTCAATGGTAAATTATACGCTAAAGGAGTAAGAAAATTAAACTGTTTAACCACTTACCGAACTTATATTATATTCGAAAATGAAAGTGTTGAGCTTTATACTTCAACTTTTATCCAATCGGCTTCTTCAGTGTATAAGAATATTAAAACATTAACTGTTAATAAATCTTTTGTAGCGTTTTTTACCGATTCTAAAGACTTATTTATAAGCACGGTAGCTAGTGATAATTGTGAAATTGATTTTGACTTTGATAATTGTATTGATTTTTATCTATCTTGTATCGATGATGTTGATTATACTTATGACGTTGATAATCAAGTAGCTACTTTAAATATAATGTCAGGTGATAGAAAAATTTTCTTTCCGTTATATATTAATATTCGTAGGTAATCTTTTACATAATTTGTGGTATTAAGTAATCTAAAAACCATAGAATTTATTGGAGGTATAAAACTCTATGGTTAAATACAAAGTTAATTTAAACTTTAAAGATAATGGAAAGTCTTTAAATGAGATAATAACCAATGTCTTAAAAATAGAACTAGAAAAACAATTTTATAATACTTGCAACAAAACGATATCATTAGAAACTTCTTATTTTCAAAATGGAAGTGATATAAGCTAGTGATTGGAAATAATAATTTTAAAGTAGGTCTTTATATAAGGTTGTCAAGAGATGATGGAAATATTGAATCAGATAGTATTATTAGTCAAAGGGGATTACTTAATCAATATGTAAAAGAAAATAATTATAATGTTGTTGATGAATATGTTGATGATGGATTTACAGGTACTAATTTCGAAAGACCAGCTTTCAAAAGACTAATAAGAGATACTCATCTTGGTAAAATCAACATGATTATTACTAAAGATATGTCAAGATTAGGTAGAGATTACATTGGAACTGGTGAACTTATTGAAAAATATTTTCCAAATAATAATATAAGATATATTGCTATTAACGATGGTATAGATACATTTATAGATAATACTAATAATGATATCGCACCTTTTAAAGCCATTATGAATGATATGTATGCTAAAGATATTTCAAAAAAAGTTAAGACGAGCTTGCATTCTAAAATGAAAGATGGCCTATACGTATCTGGACGATGTCCTTTTGGCTATATGAAAGATCCTAATAATAAAAATCACCTTGTAATAAATAAAGAACAAGCAGAAATTGTTAAATTAATATTTGCTTTAGCGCTTCAGGGCAATACATATCACTTTATAGCTGGGGAACTTACTAAAAGAAAAATAAAAACGCCAGCCTCTTATTATAGTTATATTTGGAACACAAAGTGTATAAATAAAAATTGCCTATCACAGGATAAAGGGGTTTGGGTTGATACAACAGTAAAAGCTATTTTAACTAATCAAATTTATGCTGGTGATATAGTTCAGGGCAAAACTAAAAAGATTAAT
Organism: uncultured Bacilli bacterium; assembly: GCA_947630955.1. GTDB lineage: Bacteria > Bacillota_I > Bacilli_A > RF39 > UBA660 > UBA5578. Next base: position 5,415 of record CANRJK010000031.1, read on the forward strand.
TATAAACTTAAAAAAACTATCAAAAATAACCCAGATGATTATATTGTTGTTTTAAATACACATGAAGCAATAATTGATAGAGATACTTTTAATTATGTTCAAACCTTATTACCTAAAAATGTTAAAAGACCCGAAAAAAAGAGATTCTATTTATTAGATGGTTTGCTGTATTGTGGAGACTGCAAACATAGAATTACGATAAGATATCAGAGCAAAACAGGAAGAAGTTATACAACTTGTAACTACTATAGAACTTATTCTAAATATCATGTTTGTACTACCCATACCAATAATTACGAAATTTTAGAAAGAGTTATTCTAGATAATATTAAGGATGTTTGTCATAAATATCTTGATAAAGAAAAAATAAAGAATTCTATAGAAAATATAAAATTTGAAGACAATACTTTAAAACTAAAAAAGCAAATTGAAAGTCTAGAAATTACCAATAATAAACTAACTGAAAATTTAGATAAAACTTATATGGATAGGCTAAAAGGAATAATAGATGAATCCCAATATCTAAGAATAAGTGAGAATATAAAAAAAGAAATAGATGGTAATATAAAGTATATTGATGATTTTAAAAATAAGCAAATAGATTCAAATAAAATAGATAACAAAAAAATAGAAAAATACATTAATGAATTTTTATTACTAGAAAATCCAACAAGAGAATTAATCATAAACTTAGTTGAAAAGATTTATATCTATCAAGATAAGAGGATAGATATTATATTTACATTTAAAAATACTACGTAAAAAAGGTATTGGGTGATACCCTTGAAAGTATAGCTCGAAAATTTAATACAACAGTCAAAGACTTACAAGATATAAATGATAAAGATTATATAAGTTTAGGAGAATTAATTATTGTACCAAATAACCAAAACAATAGTTGGTTTGATGTTTATACTGTTGAAAAAGGTGATAACTTATATGCTATTGCTCAAAAATATAATATTGATTTAGTTGACCTTTTAAATATTAATGGCTTAGATAAAGAAAATTATATTTATCCTGGACAAGAAATTATGGTGCCTAAACCAAATGTTAATGTCATCGTTACTAAAGATAATGAAACAATTAATAGTGCTAGTAAAAGACTAGGTTTAAATGATGAAGAATTGTTATATCAAAATGATAATATTTATCTATTACCAGAACAATTATTGGTTTACAAAAAATAAGGAAGTTTCTAATTATCACTTTCTTTTTTTTAGTTAGTAGTATATAATCAAGTTGTAAGATAATATAAATAGAAAGGGATTAATCATAGAATTTTTTCTTATTGATTAATTATACGTGATAAGATGGAAGCAATGAATGAAAAGCCAAAAGTCGATTATACAAATATCAGTATTATAAAAATGTATGGTGAAGATTTAACAGCTAAAACATATATAACTAATCCTGCGATTGCTCGTGATGAAGAAATAGAAAAGATGACGATTATTTTATTAACTCCAGAAAAATCAGCATTATTAGTTGGTAAAGCTGGTATAGGTAAAACAGCTATTGTTGAAGGACTTGCTTATCGTATTATAAACAATTTGGTACCAGATCGTTTAAAGGGTTATCGGGTTATAAAAATTAATTCTTCTTCTTTACTTGGAAAAGTAAATTATAATGGACGTGAAGAGATGATTATAACTATCTTAGTAGAAGAATTAAAAAATATGGATAAGACTATTTTATTTATTGATGAGATTCATACTTTAATTGGAAGTAAAGATGGTGGCCCTATGGATTTAGCTAATATTTTAAAACCAGCTATTGACCGTGGACTTGTTAAGCTTATAGGAGCAACTACTGATATTGAATATAATACGTATGTTGTTCGTGACCGTGCTTTTTTAAGACGTTTTGATAGGGTAGATGTTGAAGAGCAAGATATTCCAACAACGGTTGAAGTATTAATGCAAACGTTACCTAAGATTGAACATCAAACAGGTATAAAATTTAAATATAATGAATATGTAACCCGTTTGTTAGTTGAATCGATTGTTGAAGCTACTAGTGAATTTAAAAGAGTTTACGGCTTAGGAGCAATGTACCCAGATATTTCTTTTTCCGTTTTAACCTCAGCCTTTTCACACGCTCTTTATCAGAATAAGACCAGCGTTGAAATGATAGATGTTTATAACGCTATTAGAGATAGCAAACGTATTTATCCAGATTCTAGGATTAAAGAGCTAGAAAATTTTCGAAATAAATTTAGTAAATTAGCTATTGAAGAACAAGTTGAATTACCTGTTGTGACGATTGATGAAATTCAAGATTCAGAGGATATTTAGAAAAAACAACTTGTTTTTTTTATGTAAGACGCAATTGGAAAAAGTTCTTTTATATGTTATAATTATTTTGAGGTGATAAGATGCACGAGATTCCAAAAAAAAATTATGTAATACTATTTTTTACAGCTGTTACGGTTGTTGTTGTAACCTTTATTTTAATGAATATTTATAATAATCAACCTAAGAATTACCATTCTGTTGTTAAAGAAGTTATTAATGAAATAAAGATAGATGATTTAGAAAATTATCTACAAGAAAATCGCGATGTAGTCTTATATATTAATGATAGTACTAAAGAAAATCATCAGTTAGGAGAGCAAGTAAAGAAACTTATCGTTGATAATAATGTACAACAATATTTTGTTTATATAGAAAAGAATAATGATGTTTCACAAAGGTATAATTTGCATAAACATAATTTAGCTTTAGTAGCTTATAAAGATGGTGAAGTAGCAGAAACTTTCGATGAACCAGAATATACAATTGAAGAGATTGAAAGTTTCCTTGTTCGTAACGAGGTTATTGAAAGTGATTAATGTTGTTCTTTTTGAACCAGAGATTCCCCAAAATACGGGAAATATTATGCGAACATGTGCTGGAACTAACACTAAACTTCATTTAATTGGTCCTCTAGGTTTTTGTCTTTCTGAAAAGGCTATAAAAAGAAGTGGTGTTAATTATATTAATCATTGTGATTATACACTTTATGATAACTATGAAGATTTTTTAGCTAAAAATCAAGGAGAATTTTATTATTTAACGCGATATGGTAAAAAGACATATAGTGACTTTTCCTTCGCTGATAAAGATAAAAATATTTATTTGATTTTTGGTAAGGAAAGTACGGGTATTCCTAAAGAAATTTTGTCAGCTAATTTATCTCGTTGTGCTAGAATCCCTACTAATGGTAATATTAGAGCTCTTAATTTATCCAATTGTGTGGCGTTAGTTTTGTTTGAAGTTTTACGCCAACAAGATTTTCCTAATCTATCAAGAGTTGACCTTTTTAAAGGAGAAAATTATTTAAGCGATTAAAAGATAGTTGTAAAAACATCTTTTTTTTGATATATTTATAATAAGGTATGGGGTTGATGATATGGATATATTTACCGCTAATATTGATTGGATGCTTGTTATTGTTTGCGTTTGTGCCATAATTTTAGCAGGCTTTATTTGTTATTATGTCGATGATGTTAGAAAGACTAGCAAAGAAAAAAAACACGAAGAAGTTAGCGACAATGAAAAGTATTTCGAAGAAAAAGAAAAAATCGATGAAGATGATATTGAACAGATAGAACAGTTACTTCCTAATGTTGAAGATATGACAGTTGATTTACCAAAACAAAAGGAAGATATTTCTAAACAGGAACCAAAGACTGAAGAAGTTTTAGAAGAACAACTTAGTATTGCTAAAGATGTGACTATTTATAGTAGCGCTGAAGAATTAGCTTATGATGAAGATTTAACACTTGAAGATAATGAGAAACTTTCAGTTGAAGATATATTTAAAATATAAATAACATAGCAGATTTTCGCTATGTTATTTTTTATTACTTGATAAATTAATTATTACGTTAATATCATCATCACTAGCCATAATATTTTTATGTTTAGTATGACATTTTTCACACTCATAAATTATTTTATAAGTATTTTTATATTTTTCTATATCAATAGGTTTTAATAACCCTTTACAGCTATTAGCTCGGTCACCAGGATTAATATCAACGTGCTTTGAATAAAGGCAAAAGGGGCAATGATCACGAGCTGAATAATTTAATTTATTAACCATACGGTTACAATGTTCACAACGAAAGGTTTCATCTAACATATTAAACTGTTTCATAGTATCACCTAACGAAATTATAACATAAAAAAATAATAATATCATTAATGGACTTTTAACTCAGGTTATGCTATATTATATTCGTAGAAGGTGATATCTTGAACGAGCAACCAACAAAACAAGGATTTAAGTTAAGTGAAGTTATTATTATTGTTATTATAACTTGTACTTTTAGTATTTTCGCAGGTATTTCATATGGGAAAATTAAATATTCTGAAGTTATTAATATTAATAATTTGTCAGAAGAAAAAAATGAAGACTTAGAGAAGTTTATTACACAATATAAATATATTATTAATAATTATTACGAGCCATCAAAAATAGATGAAGAACAATTACTAAGTAAGGCTTTAGCGAGTATTATAAAAGAACTTGGTATATCTGATCCTTACTCACTATATATGAATGAAGAAGATTATAATGAATTTAATATAAACTTAGATGGTGAGTACGAAGGTTTAGGGGTAGGTGTATCAAAAGATAAAGATGGTGAACCAATTATTATTAATTATACGATTAATAATTCACCGGCTTCTAAGGAAAAATTACAAAAAGATGATATTATTTTAGCTATTGATGGTAAGGATACAGCACAAATGAGTGTTCAAGAATTTTGTAATTATATTTTAGATTCTAACGATAAATCTTTCCTTTTAAAAATAAAAAGGAAAGGTGAAGAATTTAGTCTTAATATAAAGAAAGGACAAGTTGAACTTTCATCCGTAAATTCTAAAGTTATTAATCAAGATAATAAAAAAGTAGGTTATATAGGTATTTCTATTTTTGCGTCTAATACTCATAGTCAATTTAAAACACAATTAAAAGATCTTGAAAAAGAAAATATTGATTCTTTAATTATTGATGTGCGTAATAATACAGGTGGACATTTAAAAGAAGCTTCTAAAATTATAAGCCTTTTCCTAAGCAAGAGTAATGTTATATATCAATTGCAAAAAGGTGATGAGAAAGTTAAATATTATTCAAATGGTAAGGAAAATAAAAAATATCCTCTGGTTATTTTAGCAAACAAAAATACAGCTTCAGCTTCTGAGGTACTAATTTTAAGTTTAAAAGAAAACTTAAAGGCTAAAATAGTTGGAGAAAAAACATATGGTAAAGGAACAGTACAAGAATTAATTGAGTTAAGTAATGGTGATAAATATAAAATAACTACTAAAAAGTGGTTATCACCAAAAGGTAATTGGGTAAATGATACTAAAGGGATTGTTCCAGATATTGAAGTAAAAAATGATAGTAGTAATTTAAATGGCGATAATGACAAACAGTTACAAGAAGCTATTAATACAGCTATTAAATTAAATAAGTAATTAAAATTAATTTATTTTAAAAAAAGAGCAAAATAAGCTGATAAAATTTATTTTTAGTTATTTTTGCTTTTTTTATTTTTTTGGTGTATAATATGGCGTTGTTGGAAGAGGTGTTGTATGAAAGATATAAATTTGGATGAACTAGATAATGAATCTTTGGTAGAACTACTAACCGTACTTGAGGGAATGGACGAAGTTTTAAAAGAGGAAGAAGAGGATGATAAAAATGACTGATTCTATTAAAAGACGTGTAGAAAAAATTCAAAAAGAACATATTGAATTATTACAGATGGCTCGTGATAGTATTTGTAATAATGGTGATAATTTTAATGAACATATTACCGATCTTGTTACTGTTTTAGATTGTGATGAGAGTAATGTGAAAAAATATGCAGCTGTTGTAAACGCTCAAGAGTTAATTACTGAATTAACTGAAGAAATACTTGAAGCTAAGACAGTAGATGAAGTTGTTGAACTTCGTAAAAGATTAAATTACTATATTAATAAGATAAAAGCTGAATTAAGAAAACGTGAAGTACCTCAATTAATAATTGATGATTATCAAAATAAAGCTGGCTTTTTAAGAAAAGGTATTGCAGGATATATCCGTTTTCTTAAAAGAGAAGATAATGTTTTAGAAATTGAAAGATTATCAAATAATTACGCCAATCTTTCTAAAGAAGAAATTACCACCCTTAGAAAATGTTTACGAAAAGAAAATAGTTATAATGTTAGAAATAAAAAATCTTACATGGCACCATCTGAAGTAAAGAAACCATCAAAAGAAGATTTTTCTCTTAGTGAAGTATATCTTGCTTTAAGCGAAATAAATAGCACAGATAATTCCGAAGATTTTGATATTAAACCATATAACTTAGAAAGCTCATTTGGTGATCAAGATTTCTTTATCCCATCTTTAGCCGAGGCTGAACAAACTTCAGTTATTGCCTACCCTGAAAAATTATCATTTGATGAAACTAGTACTTATTTTAATCATGTAATAAATAAATTCTCTAGTCAGTATGGTGTTGAGAAAACTTTTGATTATGAGAAGAAAGGTCTTGGAAGAAATATAATTCATTTTTTCCGTAATATTCCGCATTATATTCATAACAAAAAAGCTGTAAAGAGAATGAAACAAGATTACTTACAATTTTATAGAGGTAGTGACTTAGCTAGTTTTATAGCTTATACTAAGAAAAAAAGTTCTATTAAACAAGAGTTAAAATGTCTTTTCGAATCTTCACGTTTATACACAAGTGATACAGAATATTTAAAAGCACATGAAAGATGTGCAAGATGGATGTATGATTTCTGTCTAGAAAATTCTTTACCTATTTGTGTTAGTAAAGGACGAACTTGTTAATAAAAACTCCTTAGAAAATTCTATGGAGTTTTTTAGTGAAGAATAAGTAATTGATTTTAGTAAATATATATATTAGACAAGTTTTCTTAGCGTTTAAAAAAAGTAAATTGATAAAACAATCTTTTTTTAAAATTTAATACCACAACAATAAATTTTATGTCTAAGGCTATCTTAATTTAAGTTGCGGATAATGTTTGCAATATGTTATAATAACTCCAGGTGAATGTTATGAAAGAAATATGTATAGGAGATGTTTATCAAATACAATGTTATAAGCATAATGGAAAAATACATCGTGCTTGGGATGAAGCTGTTGTTTTAGATATAAAAAAAGATTACATTGTTTTTGGTAATAATAAAACGCGAGTTACAGAATCTGAGGGAACAACTTGGCGTACTAAAGAACCTGCTATTATCTACTTTTTTAAAAATAAGTGGTATAACGTAATTTCGCAAATGAAAAAAGATGGTGTTTATTATTATTGTAATATTGCCACACCATATATAATTGAAGAAAATACTATCAAGTATATTGATTATGATCTTGATTTACGTATTTTTCCAAAAGGTGATTATAAGGTTTTAGATAAACTTGAGTATCAATATCATAAGAAAAAAATGAAGTATTCATCTGATTTAGATCTTGTTGTCAACAGCGCTATGGATGAATTAATAAGTGATTATATTGCTGGTGATAAAACTTTTAATGAAAAAAGAAATAGGGATTACTTACAGGTTTATTTGGATTTGAAAAAGAATAATTAATCATGTATTAGTATATAATATAAGAAAAGGTAGTTATATCTTTTTTTATTTTGGTTAGAAATTTATTTAAAAGGATAAAGTGTTTAATTGTGTAAAAAATGAAAAATTTACCAAAAAGTTGTTGACTTAATATATTTATTTTGTTATAGTAGAGGAGCTTTTAAGGAAGCCAAAGCTTCCTTTGTTACATGAATAGTAATATATAATGAATATTTTTTGCACTAAACACTGTCAATTTAACAAAATTAAAAAAATGCAAAAAAATGGTTGACTTTTTTAACTTATTCTGTTATATTATTGTTCGTTGAGCGAAAAGCCAACTTAATAGCTGTCAAATCTAGAAAAAACGTCAATAAACTATTGACAAGATTATTTAGGTTTGATACAATGAGTTTGCTTTCCTGAAAAGGAAAGGGAATGATCTTTGAAAACTGAGCAAAATGTCAATTCACTATTAGTTAGGATTAAAATTTTTTAAAAGAAGATTTTTTTATTTTTTTTGGAGAGTTTGATCCTGGCTCAGGATGAACGCTGGCGGCATGCCTAAGACATGCAAGTCGAACGAGATGGC
>CANRJK010000032.1 GCA_947630955.1 uncultured Bacilli bacterium
ACAGCTTGCGCTAATAAATGAGCACAACTATGATTCATTACACTTAATTTTTCATCTTCTTTAATATTTATCATTTTATCTCTCCTTTGACAATAAAAAAACGCCCTACACTGTAAGGAGCGTAATTACGCGGTACCATCCTCGTTTTTGCTTAATTAGATAACGGTTACCCGGACATTCTTTCGAATACAGCTAAAAGGTAGTAATTATTATAATATTTTCTCAGTTTTCACCAACCACTGAGTCTCTTTTTAAAATACTTATAAAATCGTGTCCTTTATTTTCGCCTTTAAACCATTTTAACATAAATTATTCATTTTGTTAACTTTTTTTCAATTTCTTAAGTTTTTACTAATCATTTCTAATTGTTCAGTTAATTGTTTTATTCGCGCTATAATTCTAGCGGCTTTAACACTTTCTACTCCTGATTTAGAATTCGCTAAATGTTCTTCTAATTGTTCTAATGTTAAATTAGAAGTAAAAAAAGTAGGTAATTTTTCATCCATTCGATATTGTAATAATGGGCATAAAATTTCATCGCGATTCCAAGCTGTTATATTTTCCGCTCCAATATCATCGATAAGAAGCAAAGGAACTTTTTTTATTTGTTCATATTTTGCTTTAAAATCGCCATAAAAAGCCTGCCTTAAAAACTCTGGCCAAAAAACGATAGCACTGGAATATCCATCACGAGCTAAATCATTAAATAAAGCTGCTAATATGTATGATTTACCACAACCAAAATTTCCATGTAAATATAAACCTTTCTGATGCATATCATCCTTATAACTATGGTAAAAATTATTAACCCATAAAATAGCATCGAAACGGTTTTTATCATTTTTATGAATTTTACTAATAGAAGCATCTTGAAGTCCTTTAGGAACACTAAAATAATCTATTCTATCTAAATATTTAGTATTTTTAAGCATCCGATCGTAATACTTGCAACTTTTATATTCAAAACTTAAATTACCTTCAATATTAATAGGCATATATACATGTCCTTTAATTCGATTTTTACAGCTTGCTAAAGCATTACATTCCATACAATTGTGATACTCGGATGAAGAATTTTCAAGCATCGAAGTATAGCTATACAACTTATCATCTTTTATTTTTAATTTATTTACTATTTTAGCAAAAGCAGGATCTTTTTTAGCCTTTATAAATTCTTTTTCCAAATCAACTTTTTTTAAATCTTTAATTTTAATTTCTAATGCTTTCATTAATCATTCCCCTTTAATAAAGCTTCAAAGGCTTTAATTTCTTCTTCCGTAGCGTTATTTTGTTCAATATCTTTATCAAACCAAGTTGGATTTTTAGTAACAGCACGACTAATTTTTTTATCTCCTTTTTTATTCTGCCTTTTATGATATTCTTCTTCAGCAATATTCATAGCATCTTCAACAGTCTCTATATTACTTTTTTTCCATTGTGAGGCAATAGCGTCAACAAACGATTTATTTAATTTATTATTGTTAATTTTTAAAACATAATCGATTAATACGTTAACAACACCTGGTTTTAAATCTAAATCTAGTAATAAATAAGATATAATTTTTAAATCATTATTTGATGGAGAACCTGTTTTATATTTACTCGCAATAAAATCATATGGCGCCGTTGTTTCAAATAACTTTATCATTTGCATACGTTTAGATAAACCTTCTTTAGTACTTCTTAAATATTCTGGTTGTTTGCGATAAATCAAACTAGGTAATTTACCCATATTATCAAATTGATAATATTTAGTAGCGTTATCACGTAATTTATTTTTATCAATTGTATGTTTATCAGTTAAAGAATTACGAATTAATTCAACCATTATTTCATTATCATAATTATAAATAAAGGATATTTTTATTAAATATTCTTTTATATCTTTTGTTAAACTACGATGGTTTAATAATTGTTCTGGAATTAAATTTAAAATAGTATTTATATCAATTTTAGATATAATACTAAGATTTCTAGTATTTTTATTTTTTAGATTATATAATTCCATATTTCTAATATCTGAAGTTGTCCAAATAAAAGTGTCACTAAATTTACTTGTAATATCCTCATAATTGCGTAAATTAATATAAGGTATTTTGAAAAATTCAATCGTTCTGTCATATTCTTTAGGACCAATCGCATTATATAATGCTGTATTTAAAATAGGATTATTTAAAAACTCTTTAGCGCTCATTGGTGAGTAAAGTTCATAGACATAGTTATTAACGCTCTCCTGTTTATAATAAGTCTTTATCAATCCAATCGCTTCTAGTTTTTCCCTTGCTTCTTTAAATTCTTGACAGCTTATAACCATATTATTAAGTAAAGTATTATGTGTATATTCTAAAGAAATTAACTCCAAACGATCTAAAAAGGACCATAATGTATTATACAAACTGATTGCAACAGCACCAATTAAAGGTTGATATAAATTAACAAGTAAACTTCGATTGTCATTTAAAATAGTCTTATTAACGACAACAAAAGTATCTGATGGTAATACATTATTCATAAGCATCCTCCTTATAAAAATATATTATCATAATTAAATATAAAAAAAAAGTAATAAAAATTACTTTTATAATATTGCACAAATAATCATAAAGGCTAAACCTAAAACGAAAGTGAATCTTGTCATAAATAATTCTCCACCACGTTCTTTACGATTAGCAAACAAATCACTATTTCCACTACTGATAATATTAGCTCCTTCATCGGCTCCACTTTGTAGTAAAACAATAGCTATTAATAATACTGAAATAATAATTAATGCGATTGTCATATTAACAACCTCCCAACTGAATAATAATTTATCATATTTAATATAATAAAGCAAGTTTTAATTATTTTGAATTACAACAACACAAGTTTCCTTAAAACTTATATTATCTAAAATATCGTTAAGTTCTTCCATATTTAAAGAATCAATCAAGGCAAATTCATCTTTAATAATTTCATCATAGTTAATAATATTATTATTAATCCGATTATTTATAGCAAATATATTGTCACTACGATATATACAGCTACTACGAAAAGCTTTTTTCTTTCGGTTTAATTCTTCACTAGTTATTCTTTGCTTACCAATTACATCCTTTAGTCTTTCTAATACTTCTTGATATTTTTCAGATTCAAATTCAACCATATATAGTAAATGTTTATCCGTACTAACTACATCAAAATTAATTCCATTACTGATGAGTTTTTCTTTTTTTAATTGTTCTACTAAAAAAGAAGTATTTCCAACCAATAAAGAAAAATATGTATTCAAATAAATCGATAAACGATTAATATCATAGTTTTTACTACTTATTTTATAGCATAATGAAGCTTTAGGAATAGATACATCTTTATTTATTTCTTCATATTCCAAAGCTACATTATCTGGTTCATCATATTCTTTTAAAACTATTGGTTTAAATGAAGCAAATTTTTTCTTTTCTTGATTTTCTTTAATATAGGAAATTGTTTTCTTTGGATCTACTTTTCCTGTTATAGTAATAAACATATTAGATGGATGATAGAAAGTATTATAACACGTATATAAGTCATCTTTTGTTATTTTCGCAATTGACTCTACTGTACCACCAATTGGATATTTTATTGGATGGTTTATAAAACTATTACTTAAAGATTTATCATACAATTGCCAATTTGGATTATCTTTTAACATTTTTATTTCTTGAGTAATTATTCCTTTTTCTTTTTCAACATTTTCATCAGTAAAATATGGTGCTTGAACATAATTAAGTAAAAAATTTAAATTTTGTTTAAAATGGGTTGGTCCTGAAAAAAGATAAGTCGTTTTATAGTATGAAGTACTTGCATTAGCATCAGCTCCATTACTAGAAAAAAAAGTAAAAGGATCCTTGCCATCAGCTTGCTCAAAAACTTTATGTTCCAAAAAATGCGCAACACCCATCGGTACCTTATAAAATTCATTTTTATTAATTGGAATAAATGTATCATGAACACTACCATATTTGGTTGAAAAAGTAACATAAATATTGTTAACATTAGATTTAGGAACAATATTAATTTTTAAACCATTATCTAAAGTTTCTTCATACAAATCTAAATCATAACCAACTAGTTTACTTTTCATCAAGATCACTACCCTCCAGTAAAAAAATCGTATTGAGATGAACTTTTTTAGCTATAGCTATAATATCCTCTTTAGTAACCTCCTTAATCTTCTTTTTCCTTGTTTTTATGTCATCAGCATCTAAATATTCCATACCATTATATAAAGAAATAATATTATCTGGATTATCTTCTAGTTCGACCAAACTATTAAGATAAGTTTCCTTAGCATTAGTAATTTTAGTTATATCAAAATCTCCTTGAACTATTTTTTTTAATTCTTTTTTGATTAAATCAACTGTTTTGTTAGAATCTTTAGCATTAATACCAGCTTTAATAATACATAAATTAATCAAAGGCTGACATGAAGATGTAATATAGTAACAAAGAGAATTTTCTTCACGAACTACCTTAAAGAGATTTGATTCTGTACTACCACCTAAAAGATAATTATAAATACTCAATGCATACTTTCTTTCAAAATCAGTTAATGGGTCAATTTTTAATCCTAAAACTAAGGTACTTTGTTCTTTATCAACTTTTTCCTTAGTAAACCTTTCTTCTTTTTCAATTGTTTGATGATTATAAAAATGACTTTCATTTAATTTACAATTATGACTAAAAGAAAAATACTTATCGATTAATTTTTCTATCTCATTTGGATTTATATCACCGATAACGAAAATATCAACAGCGTCATTTTCAATGATATCTTTATAATAACTATAAAGACTTTCACTATTAATTTTATCTAAATCTTCTAAATATCCACAATGACGATAAGAAATTAAAGAATCATCCATTTCTTCCATCATTCTTATTTGGCTATATAAGTTAGTATCTTCTTTTAGTGTTTTTAAATAATCATGCATCGTATTATAAGCTAATTCATAATTTTCTTGGACAAAAGCGCCATTTTTAACGTTAGGTTCATAAATTAAATCACGTAAAAAAGTAAAAGATTCATCATACATACTTTTCTCAGTATATTTAGGATTAAGAAAGGACATTTCAAAACAAAAAACAGTAAATTTTCCACTTGCATAATTAACACCATGATATCCAAGATTATATAACTCTTCCGTTTTTATTTCTAGTAATCTTCTTGTTGGATATTTAGCTGTTGATTCAAATAAGGCATTAACTAAAACATTGCGTTTAGTTATCTCTTCCTTTACTAATTTTCTTTTAAAATTTACTTTAACTGTTATTGTTTTAAAACGGTTAGTTTTGATGATATGTAAATTATAATTATTCTTTTCTATCTTTTTGTATTTCATATTTCACCTTTTTTCTGATTCGATATTAATGGTTTAATCAATTTCAAGAATTGATTCTAAGGCTAATTCAATCATATCACAAAAAGCTGTTTCGCGTTCAGCACTCGTTGTTTCTTCACCTGTTACTAGACTATCTGAGATAGTTAAAAGGCAAGCTGCTTTCTTCTGACAAGTATTAGCTATATGAAATAGTCCAAATGATTCCATTTCACAAGCTAAACAATTATATTTTTTATATAATTCTTGATAATTATTATTCTCTTTATAAAAGACATCTGTACTATGAACACGACCTGTTACGACCTTTTTATTTATCTTGCTAGCTACCTTTAAAATAATATCATTAAGGTCTTTACTACTAGCTAAAATGTCTGAGTCCGTACCATTTTGTGTTGTTTCAAAAGAAGTTTCAGAATAAGCATCTAAAACTAATACTAAATCATATAAATTTAATTTATCGGTATAAGCACCAGCTGAGCCAACACGGATAATATTTTCGACATCATATTCATGGTATAACTCATAAGAGTAAATCCCAATACTTGGCATTCCCATACCAGATGCCATTACAGTTACTTCTTTTCCTTTATATTTACCTGTATAAGCAAACATATCACGAACAGAATTTACTAATTTAGCATCTGTTAAATAATTTTCAGCAATAAATTTGGCGCGTAAAGGATCACCTGGCATAATAACATTTTTAGCAATCATACCTTTTTCAGCTTCAATATGTGGTGTCATTAAATCACTCCCTTTTTAGTATCCTCACATAGACATCCAATTAAACATAAAATTGTCAAGATTTTCATAATTAATATAACACTTTTTATTTTTAAAGTAAATAAAGAGGAACTATCTATTCCTCTTTATCACGGTATTCTTTAACATTGATAGCAATACCAATAACCAAAATATATGATATAACATATACCCATATCATTAATACTACAATGCTGGATAAACTCCCATAAAAGATATCATAACTTGAAAAATGTGATACATAATATGAGAATATAGCGGTTGCTATTATCCAACCAGTAGTTGTAAAAAGAGCACCTTTTGTTGTATTTTCACTAAGAATTTGCCAATCCGGTGCGATAACATAGATAAGTTTAATAGTAAAATAAATTAATAACATCGCGACTGGCCACTTTATAACGACAAAAATGTGGTAAATTTCATCGGCCATCTTATCAATATTCAAGGCTTCGATAAGTAATTTAGCTAAAACATTTCCATAAGCTAAGACACTAATTATAAATGCGAAAAGGACAACTAAAATCAAAATCAAAAAAATAGATTTAACACGACGTTTTACAAAATCATCAGCTGGAAAACCATATAAAGTATTTGAAGCTAAAATAATAGCATAAGCACCATTACTAGCTAAAATAAAAGCCGTAATCATTGATATTCCAATTGTGGTATCAAAACTTTTTCCACTAATAAAATTAATTAATATTTGTGCGACATCATATGGTAATGTTGTCTCAAAAGTTTCAACTAAGGTAGAAATTGAGACATCGAAAATGGAGGTCACAAAACCAATTGCCATTACTAACGGAAAAATAGACAAAATCAAGAAAAAAGCAATTTGACCAGGCAATATTCTAACTGTCGGATCAACAATCAAATTTCCAATTTCTTTTAACCATTGGCGTATTTTTTTCACTAATCTTCCTTTTTTATTCTTTAATATGAATTAGATCCTTAGCAATTTCTTCTAATGATTTACCTATTTCTTTAGAAGAAACATACTCATTTTCCTTCATTTGATAATAATCTTTCTCTTGCATTTCTTTTGCTCTTTTTGCAACTAAATTAACTAACAAGTATTTAGAACCTACTTTTGTAAGTAGTTTATCAATTGATGGATAAATCATCTTATCACACTCCTTAATATGATAATATCTCAATCTTGAAAGGTGTGCAATAGATATACAATAAATTGACAAAACTTGACATTATTTTAATATTTCATAAATTAAAGATTTTTTATGAACTTTATTAGGGACAATTTCAAAGCATGCTAAAATATCTTCTGTTTTAACATCTTTCTTGTTTAAATAAACTTTTAAAAGCTCATCACCCTTTTCAACATAATCGCCAACTTTATGTGTTAAAACAAGTCCTACCGCATAGTCAATAGTATCTTCTTTAGTTAAACGTCCTGCTCCAATTAATCTAGCTATTTCTCCTAATTGTAAAGCATTAATACTTTTAATATACCCTGTTTGTAATGCTTTAACCGATACAACATGTTCAGCTTTAGGAAGTTTAGTTAAATCACCATGTTGTGCATTTACTAGTTGTACAAACTTTTCATAAGCTTCTCCATTATTGATTTTCTTAAGGCACAAAGTCTCAGCTTCTTCTAATTCAATTTTATTAACTTTATGAACAATAATACCAGCTATCTTAATAATTAATTCCATGACATCAAGTGGACCGATTCCATGAAGACAATCGATAGCTTCTTGTACTTCTAAGGCATTACCAATTGCACAACCTAAAGGTTCATCCATATTTGTTAAAAAGCAAATAACGGTTTTGTTAAAATATTTTCCAATTTCAATCATTAAATTAGCTAACTTTTTCGCACTTTCAATATCTTTCATCAATGCGCCATTACCAACTTTAACATCGATAAAAATAACATCGGCACCACTAGCTATTTTCTTAGACATTATCGATGAAGCAATTAAAGGAATAGAATCTACTGTTCCCGTAACATCTCTTAGAGCATATAATTTTTTATCAGCTGGAACAATATTTCCACTCTGACTAATAATAGCTATTCCAATTTCATTAACTTGTTTAATAAAATTTTCCCTAGTAAGTTCAACGTTATAACCACTAATAGCTTCTAATTTATCTATCGTTCCTCCAGTATGTCCAAGACCACGACCACTCATTTTGGCCATCTTAATTCCCATTGAAGCTAACAATGGCCCCAAAATTAAAGTAACTTTATCACCAACACCACCAGTCGAATGTTTATCGACAATAGGACCTTTTACTTCACTCAAATCAATTATTTGGCCACTATCAATCATCTGTTTAGTTAAATACATCGTTTCTTTATCTGTCATACCATTTAAAACAATAGCCATTAATAGAGAACTAACTTGATAATCAGCTATACTTTTATCCAACATACCTTTAATAAAAAAAGATATTTCTTCAAGAGATAATTCTTCTTTTCTCTTTTTCTTTTCAATAATATCAATAATTGTCATACCATCACCATTACCATTTTATCATAAACATCTTAAAAAAGAAAAATCTTTCATTCCTATTCCTCGTTATCTCTAGGTTTACTTGATAAAAAAGTTACTTTTTCAGCAACAACTTCAACATATTGTCTTTTTTGATTATCTTCTAATTCTGCAACACGTGTTTGAATACGTCCTTTTAAACCAACCAAATCTCCTTTTCGGCAATATTCAACAGTATTTTCTGCAACCCCTTTCCATAAAACACAAGAAATAAAATCGGTTTCATATTCGCCATTTGAGTTTTTAAAAGATCTTGGCACAGCTAAAGTTATATTAGCAATTTTATTACCATTTTCCGTTTCTCGTAATTCTGGATTTTGGACAATTCGTCCTACTAATACTGCTTGATTTAACATATTTACCTCCTTTCAGCAGCATAATATCATATCAAAAAAAGATAGTAAAAAAGTAATTTTTTAATTATTGATACTGTTTTAAGTTTAATTTATAAAAATATTATTTCTTTTTTTAAATATTTAAAAAAAGAAATAATAAAAAAACAGTCTTTTGACTGTTAAAAATAATTTTTTAATAAAGAATTTAATTCAACCGCATATTCCATTGGTAATTCATCACGAAAACGATCAATAAAGCCCATAATAATCAATTCTTTAGCCCGTTGTTCACTAATTCCCCTACTCATTAGATAGAATAATTTATCTTTACTTATCTTAGAAACTGTTGCTTCATGATTTAAATTTGATAAATTATTCTCAACTATATTTTTAGGAATAGTATCACTTTTAGATATATCATCTAAAATAATCGTATCACACTTAACAATTGATTTTGAATTAATAGCTTTTTTGACTATTTTAACGGTTCCACGATAATCTGCTTCCCCTCCATTAGCAGCAATCGATTTACTAATTATTTCACTACTTGTATTAGGAGCTAAATGAATCATTTTGGCACCCGTATCTTGAATTTGATTTGTTGTTGCAACAGCAATTGAAATACATCTTCCTTTGGCATAAGGACCATTTAAAATACATGATGGATATTTCATATTAACTTTCGATCCAATATTTCCATCAACCCATTCCATTAAACCGCCATCTTCAACAATAGCTCTTTTAGTTACTAAATTATAAAGATTGTTAGACCAATTTTGAATTGTCGTATAACGACATTTTGCGCCCTTTTTAACGTATATTTCAACAACAGCAGCATGCAAAGATTCTGATGAATAAGTTGGAGCCGTACAACCTTCCATGTAGTGTAATTCACTATTTTCATCAACGATAATAATTGTTCTTTCAAACTGTCCCATCTTTTCACTATTAAGGCGAAAATAACTCTGTAAAGGACGATCTAGTTTCGTATTAGGGGGAATATAAATAAAAGTTCCACCACTCCAAACAGCGCCGTTTAAAGCCGTATATTTATTTTCATCATATTTAACAAGATTATTAAAGTACTCTTTAAAAAGAGCAGGATATTTTTTTAAAGCTGTATCTGTATCACAAAAAATAATATTTTTCTCTTCTAATTTTTTAATCATATTGTGATAAACTACTTCACTTTCATATTGTGCACCTATACCAGCTAAATATTTTTGTTCGGCTTCTTTTAAACCTAATTTATCAAAAGTATTTCTAACTTCTACTGGTACTTTATCCCAATCATTTTCTACTTTATCTGTTACTCTTTTAAAATAAGTTATATTATCAAAATCAATATTCAATTCTGGTCCAAACAATGGATTAGGCAATTCACAAAATTTATGATATGCTTCTAATCTAAAATCACTCATCCACTTTGGTTCATTTTTTAATTTTGATATTTGTCTTATTTTACGATCACTTAAACCTTTAATAACCATTATTATCACATATAATCAATCGATAATTAATTAT
Organism: uncultured Bacilli bacterium; assembly: GCA_947630955.1. Classification (GTDB taxonomy): domain Bacteria; phylum Bacillota_I; class Bacilli_A; order RF39; family UBA660; genus UBA5578. The sequence continues at coordinate 10,504 of CANRJK010000032.1, forward strand.
GATTGATTCCTTTCTATTTAAAATTTATTATAAAAACAAAACTATTACTTTATTATAATATTTCACAGATTAATTTGGGGTGTTTGAAAAAATACTTTAAAATTTATGCCTTATTATCAGCTTTCTTTTTTGTCATTATACTCTTTTAAAGCTTTTTCAATACCCCACCATGGTAATAAAACACATTTCTTACGATTTGGTTGCTTATAGACATCTTCATAAACAATAGCCTGCTCTAAAACATCTGCATCATACTTTTTTTCATCAATCATATTACTATAATTAACTAATATATTTTTTACTTCGTCAATATTTTTACCAATTAAAGTTTCTACCATAATAGACGCTGATGAAGTACACATGGCACATGCTTCGCCATCAAAACGAACATCTTCTACTATTCCATCATCACTTAATTTTAATTGAACATTAACTTCATCGATACATGATGTATTATTCATATTTTCTAAAATATAAGAATCATCATCTACTAAATTTTTATGTCTAGGATTTTGATAATGATCCAAAATAATACTTCTTTTTAAATCTGGATTCATAATATCACCAACTGCATTATACTCTAATATATAAAAAAAAACAACAAAACTAACGTTTTATTGTTTCAACAATACCTAAACTAGTATCCATTTTAACTTTCATTTTATCTTTTAATTTTTGACTACAATTAGATAAAAGAAGACATGGAATATTAAATTCACGAAGTAATGTTTGAACATTTTTATCTAAATAATTATTTGAAATAATAATTCCTTTAAGTGGTGGTAATTTAAATAACAGGCTAACACTTAAAGTTTTAGTAACTAAAATATCTTTTTCTGTCAAGGTATTAAGTTCATCTAAATTTTTAATCATTCTTATTTGACCTTTTACTATTTTATTAGAAAGCCCAATACCCTTGTAACTCACCTTTAATTTTTCTTCTTCTTGATGTCCAATTAAATTAGGGCTATCAAAGCAATAATAAGCTTTATAATATATTTTATTTTTATTAATAAGCTCTGTTAAAGCATCACTATCAATCTCACCATCAATAAAATTATAGATATCATAAATACTTAAATACCATATATCATTTTCTTCACTTATAATTTTTTTCTTTAAATAAGAATTAGCTAGCATCTTAGTATATCTTTTAATAAGAAAGAGATATTTTAAATAATCATCTTCTAATATAGTCTGTTTGATAATTAATTGATGCCAAAAGAAAATTTTTTCTTTTAGCTTATCTAATTTTTTTGATGATAGTTTTTTATTTAACTGTTTCCAAACTAATTTTTGTTTAGGACTATCTTCTTTTAATTTAATATCGCTTGCTAATAACTTTTTCACATAATAAATAACTTCTTCTACATCTTCTACATAAAAAGGTTCTGTTATATCAATAGAATGGAAAGATAAATAGCCATAATTATTAATGTAATCACGAAATTCTGGATGATAAAATTCTGTTACTTCTTTTTCGTAATCTTGTAAAATTTTTCGTACTGATGTTGAAAACCAATAGTGATAACTATCATCATCTTTTTTTATTTTCTGAACAAGCTTTTGAAGAAGCAATTTATTTTGTTCTTTTTTATTTTTAACACCAACATCAAGTAATATCTCAAAATCTTCAAAAGATATATATTGATGTAACTCGTTATAAATTAAATTTTTACCAATAAAATTTAATAGTTTTAATTTTGTTATTGTTTTATAAACATCTGAAAAGTCTTTAAAAATTAATTTTAGCCATTCTTTTTCAATTGTCGTAGGATTAGTTTTGGTCATAAGATGGCAATAATTAATATAACTACTGTTAAATTTATGATGAAAATCTTCAAAATTTAAAAGGAAATTATTAGTTAAAGATTTATATTTACGGCAACAATTTAGTTTAATAAAGAAATTTTTCGTTTTTTTATTATAAAGATTAAAAGCATAATTTTGGCTACCTAATTTAGTCATTACTTTATTAATATTTAAAAGATTAGTATAAATAGTATTAAATAAAATTAAAGAATTTTCTGTACGCGTATTTATTTTAAAATCTTTGTTAATATCAATAATAACTTCATCGTAATTAAAGGTATGTAAATCAGCAACTAATTTCTTTAAATTAGTTGCTTGTTTATTCCAAAGACTTGTTTTATTATCATATAAAATATTATAAATTTTTTTTACTTGTAGAAAAAATAATTCGTTATTAACTAAAGCAAATTCTATTTCAATTGGATATTCAAAATGACTTTGAATTTTTTTTACTGATGCGATAATCTGATTAAGACATTGTTTTTTTATTAAATTATATTTATCCTCAAAGATAAAGTTATCATTTTGCCAATCATAATAGTATTGCTCATTTTCTTTATTTTGATTAATATTAATAACTAATTCATGATCATTTAAGGTAACAGGATTTAGCGTTAAACAATTACCTACAAAAACGCTACTAAGTTTTTTTTGAATAATTAAAGCAACTTCAAGTTCTTTATAATCTATTTTATTTTTTAACATATAATATAAACTATTATATGAAAAAATAGACCTATAACTTTTAATTATACTATCTGCTATATTATTTTTAGTTACATTATCTTGAACTTTAAAAATTCCCGCAAAAGAATATTCAAAGTTATTATCTAAACTAATTCTTATTATAGATTCTTCATCTATTAAATTAGTAATTTGTTTTAAAGTCTTAGAATCAACTATCACTTGATCAAATAATTTAAAAATTTTATCGGATATTTCGTCAATATTATCAAAAGTTAATTTTTTTATAAGAACATTTATTGAATCATTAATTTGTTTGATTATTTTTTTATATTCATCAGTATCTAAAGCTATACTTTTTGGTACTTTAAAACCATATCTATTTAAATCTATTAAAGAGGTTCCTTTAGTACCTACCTTTTTTATACCAATAAAACTATTTAACTCTACTACCATATCATCACCAAATAAGTTTATAATCACTATAAATAATTATATCACACAAAAAGAAAAAACATTAAAAAATGTTTTATCTAGCTTCAACAAT
>CANRJK010000033.1 GCA_947630955.1 uncultured Bacilli bacterium
TAATATTGATGGTATTATGTTATGTAGTGATGGTCTTACTAATATGCTAAATGAAGACCAGATAGCGAAAGTTTTAAACAGTGATATTTCAATTGAGGATAAATTAAAGAAATTAGTTTTTAAAGCTAATAATCGTGGAGGTAATGATAATATATCAATAGCTTTACTGTACAAGGAGGAAAGTAAATGATAGTTAAGGGTCAAAAAATAGATGGTAGATATCAAATTATTCGTACGATTGGCGAAGGTGGAATGGCTAATGTTTATTTAGCTTATGATACTATACTAGAACGTGAAGTAGCTGTTAAAATTTTAAGAGGCGATTTAGCTAGTGATGAAAAATTTGTTAAAAGGTTTCAAAGAGAAGCAAAAGCTGCTAGTTCACTAAATCATCCTAATATTGTTGAAATGTATGATGTTGGTGAAGATGATGGTAATTATTTTATTGTCATGGAATATGTTAACGGTAAAACTTTGAAAAGTCTAATTAAAAAACGTGGTGGTTTATCATTATCAGAAACAATTGATATTATGCTTCAACTGACAAGTGGTATAGCTTGTGCGCATGAAAGTTTTATAATCCATCGTGATATTAAACCACAAAATATTTTAATCTTAGAAGATGGTCGCGTTAAAATTACCGATTTTGGAATTGCTGTTGCTTTAAATAGTACTGAACTAACACAAACTAATTCGGTTATGGGTTCAGTTCATTACCTACCTCCTGAGCAAGCCAATGGTAGTGTTGCGACAGTCAAAAGTGATATTTATTCACTAGGTATATTAATGTATGAACTTTTAACTGGTAAATTACCTTTTAAAGGTGACAATGCTGTAGAAATAGCTATTAAACAAATGAAAGACCGTTTACCTAGTATTGTTTCGCAAAATCCTTTAGTACCACAAAGTGTTGAAAATGTTGTTTTAAAAGCTTGTGCAAAAAATCCTAAAAATCGTTACGACTCAGTTGCTGAAATGCATGAAGATTTAAAAACAGTTTTATCTGAAGAAAGAGCAGATGAAGAAAAGTGGGTTTATGAGTATCCGGAAACTGACTTTAATGAAGATACTAAAACAAAGAAAGTTGAAAAAACTGTTCAAGAAACAGAAGAAAAAGTTGAAACGGAAGAGGGGAAGAAGGAAGTGAAAAAGTTTAAAACAATTGTAGGACTTGTTGGACTTGTCACTGCTATTATAGTTGTAGGTCTTTTGATTGCTTTTTTTGCTTTACTTAATTCTAGTAAAACAAAGACCGTAATTTTACCTAATATAGCTGGTAAAACACAGGAATATGCTGGTGAAGCTCTAGATAAAATAGGTGTTTATTATACTTTTGAAAAAGAACCTAGCAATGAGTATGAAGAAGGCTTAGTTGTTGGTTATAAGTCACGAAAAGAAAATTCGAAAGTTAAACAAGGAAGTACAATAGAAGTTTTAATTTCAAGTGGTCTATCAGGAATTGAGCTTGAAGATTACCGCAAAAGAAACGTCGATGTTGTTAAAATAGAACTTGAAAATTTAGGCTTTAAGGTTGTTACAACATCTAAGAAAATCTCAACAGATGAAGACGAATATAAAGATGCTTTCCAAGGAATGATTTTATCACAAAGTAAAGAAGCTGGTAGTAGGTTAGAAAAAGGTGGCGTTATTGAATTAGTTTATGCAACTTTAATAACTGTATATCCTGATTTTATTGAAGAAAAATATGATCGCCAAAAAATTCAAGATTTCTGTGATGATAATGGTATAACTTGTGAATTTGTTGTTGATACAACATCAGGAAAACCAGCTGGAACAATTTTAAAACAAGGACGTAATGCTGGTGTTGAGGTAAAACCTGGTGTAACTTTAAGAATTACAATAGCTGGTGATAACCAAAATAATAATCAAACAACAACCGATGAAAATACAGAAGAAAGTTAATATGCAAGGAAGAGTAATTAAACAAATAAGTAATGATTATACAGTTGTTTTAAATAACGGAGAAAAAGTAGTTTGCAAGGCACGTGGTAAATTTCGTAAAATGCATATTACACCATTAGTAGGAGATATTGTTCTAATAGATTATAATAACAAATATATTTTAGAAATTTTAAACCGTAAAAATGAACTTATAAGACCAAGTATCGCTAATGTTGATCAAGCTGTTATTGTCACCAGTGTTCAAATTCCAGCTTTTTCATCTAATCTGTTAGATAAACTATTAGTTACTATTGAATATAATAATATTTTACCAATTATTTGTTTTACTAAATTAGATCTTGTTGATGATGAAAAACGGAAAGATATTGATAAATATGTTGCATATTACCGAAAAATAGGATATCAAGTTTATTTAAATACTGATGAAAAAATAAAAGAAATTTTTAAGGATAAAATAACTGTATTTGCAGGTCAAAGTGGTGCTGGTAAAAGTACTTTACTCAACAAATTAGATAAAAATTTAAATATTGAAACAGGAGAAGTATCCATTGCTTTAGGTCGTGGTAGGCATACGACTAGACATGTCGAATTACTCAATGTTTTAGGAGGTTTAATTGCTGATACACCTGGTTTTTCAGCATTAACTTTCGATGATATGAGCGATACTGATATTCGTGATAATTTTATCGAATTTAACAATTACAAGGATAAATGTGAATATCAAGACTGTATGCATCAAAATGAACTTAATTGTGAAATTAAAAGACGAGTTAATAGTGGAGATATTCTTCTTTCACGTTATGAAAATTATTTAAAATTTATCCAAAAAAGTAGATAATCTACTTTTTCTTTTGCTTTTATAAACATTGTTAGGTATAATTATATTGAGAGTTAAGGAGTGAATATATGATATCTATATCATTATTAAATATTAAAGATGATAATGAAAAAATAAAAGAAATTGATAATCTAAATCCTGATTATATCCACATTGATGTGATGGATGGAAAATTTGTTGGTAATGAAACATCACTCTTAAGTTTACCAGAATTAAAAACTAAAAAAGAAGTGCATTTAATGGTTGAAGATGTTAAAAAATATGTTAATCTTTACCAAAAATATCATCCACAATTTATAACATTTCATATTGAAATTGAAGATGATATAAAAAAGACAATTGATTATATTAAATCTTTAGGTATTAAAGTTGGTATTGCAATTAATCCTGGTACACCCATTCAAACTTTATTACCATATATAGAAGATATAGACTTAGTTTTGGTTATGTGTGTTAATCCAGGAGCTGGTGGACAAAAATTTATTGACAGCTGTTCTAGTAAAATAGAAACACTTGCTAGAATAAGAAAAGAAAAGAAATATAGTTATTTAATTGAAGTAGATGGTGGCATTAACAATGTAACTAAAGATAAGTGTCATGATGCCGATATTTTAGTTATTGGTAGTTATATAACAACAAGTGATAATTATCAAGAAAAATTGGCTACTATAAGCAAATAAAATATTGCTTAAAATAACTTTTTAGTATATACTATATAGCATGGGAGATGAATGTATGGAAAAGAAAAATGAAAAAGAAGTAATTATAAAAATTGATGGAAAAGAATGGGGAAAATTACTAGACGATGCTTTTAAAAAAGCTAATCGTAAAGCTAAAATAGATGGATTCCGTCCTGGTAAAGCACCAAAAAATATCTTTTTAAAACACTATGGTAAAGAAAGCTTATATTATGAAGCTTCAAATATGGCTATTGATGTTGCTTATGACAAATTATTAGAAGAAAATGAAGATTTACAAATTGTTACGGAACCTACTGTTAATATTAATAGTGTTGATGATAAGGGTATTGAATTTAAATTTTTACTAACATTAAAACCAGAATTAAAGTTAGGAGAATATAAAAATTTAAAAGCTAAAAAAGAAAAAGTAAAGGTAACAGCTGAAGAAGTAGAACATTCAATTGAACATATGCGTGAACACTATAAAGAAAATGTTACTAAAGAAGGTAAAATTGAAAAAGGTGATATAGCTGTTATTGACTTTGAAGGTTTTAAAGATGGTGTTGCATTTGATGGTGGAAAAGGAGAAAACTATTCACTAGAAATTGGAAGTAATACATTTATTCCTGGTTTTGAAGATCAATTAATCGGTTTAAAAGCTGGTGATGAGAAAGATGTTAAACTTTCATTTCCAGACGATTACCATGTTGATGATTTAAAAGGACAACCTGTTGTTTTTAAAGTTAAAGTTAATGAAGTTAAACAAGTTGTTATCCCTGAATTAGATAAAGATTTCTTTGATGATTTAGGCATGGAAGGAATTGATACGAAAGAAGCTTTAGAAAAACAAGTTAAAGAAAATATTAAGGCACAAAAAGAAAAAGAAGCTGAAGATAAATGGCTTGATGCTCTATTAGAAGAAGCATTTAAAAATGCAACAGTTGATATTCCTGAAGTTATGATAACAGATGAGCAAAATAGAATGGTCAAAGAATATGGTCAAAACTTGCAAATGCAAGGAATAACTTTAGAACAATTTTATCAATTCACTAATTTAACTGAAGATAAATTAAAAGAAGAATATAAAGAACAAGCTACTAAACGTGTAAGCTATAGACTATTATTAGATGCTATAATTAAAGCTGAAAAAATAGAAGCAACTGATAAAGAAGTAGATAAAGAATTAGAAGAATTAGCTAAAAATTATAATATGACTAAAGAAGATTTCATTAACAACTTTGGTGATGAAATGATAAAATATGAAGTAAAAATTCGTAAAGCTTTTGATTTATTAAAAGGTGTAAAATAAAAATAAAAACTGTTTAGATTTTAAAACAGTTTTTTTGTGTGAATTTTATCCTCAAGTAAATAACTTAACTACCATATTTATACTAAAATAATACCATTTTTTATATGAATTGTAAAGCTTTTTGGTTTGTAATCAAAAAGATAAAAAGCGAAGAAAAATAACTTGTAAAATATCTATTAACCCTTTAATTCCAACAAATTGGTTGTCCTTAAGTTATTTACTTAAGGACACAATTGGAGGGCAATATGAAACGAGCAAAAAATAAAAGTATGATGATATTAGTTATAATTTTTATAGTAACGTTAACAAGTAGTATCGGATATAGTGCATTACAATCAAATTTAAAAGTAACAGCCGATCTAAATGTCTTAAAAGATTACGTACCAGATGGAACTTTATATGATATGATGCATCATATATCAGAGATGGATAATGCAAGTAGTAAATATGTGAGCAATCCTAGTGGAGTAGATTTCCATAAGGGTTCATCCGACACTAATGGTAAAGGAGTATATGAGCTACACACAACAGTAAATGATAATTATCCAATATATTATTATCGAGGAGAAGTTAATAATAATGTGATATTTGCCAATTTCTGTTGGAAGATAATCAGAACGACGGAAACAGGCGGAGTAAAATTAATCTACAATGGTGAACCAAGTGATGATGGTAAGTGTGATAATACTGGTTTAAACGCCCAAATAGGGACATCAGCATATAATGAAAATTATGATGATGCAAAATATGTCGGATATAAATATGGAGAAAATGACAGTACAGATAGTACAATTAAAACTAAAGTAGATAAATGGTATGAAGAAAATATTGAAAGTAAATATTCAAGTTATCTAGAAGATACAATATTCTGTAATGATAGGAGAGAATATGCATGTTCTTATCCTAATTGCTATGAACCAAGACAAAGAAATTTTGAAAATAGAACGCCAAGTTTATCATGTGCTGAAGAAGATAAATTTACAGTAGCGAATAAAAAATTAAAGTATCCAGTAGGATTAATAACAATTGATGAAGCGGTATATGCCGGAGGAGAGTATAGTGACAAAAGTAGCAAATACTATTTAAAAACAGGTTATTCTTACTGGACGATGTCGCCTTATTGCTTTACTGTAAACAATGCCCACATGTGGCATACTTATTCAAGTGGTGGGTTTAGCGACGGCTACGCGTACAGTGTTATCGGAGTTCGCCCAGTTGTTTCATTAAAACATGAAACAAAATATCTAAGTGGAAATGGAACAAAAGAAACACCATTTTTGATAACACCGTTACCAGATAAACCAAAACCAATATTAGATAAACTAACAGCAAGCTCATATCTTGATAATATAAAAAGTGAATATGTAGAATCCAAAACAGGAATAGATTTCAGTAAGATATCATCAGACACCAATGGAAAAGGAATATATGAGTTACATACAACAGTAAACGATAAGTATCCAATATATTACTACAGAGGAGCCGTAACAGATAATAATATTATATTTGCAGGTTTTTGTTGGAAGATAATCAGAACAACAGAAACTGGTGGAGTAAAACTAATTTATAATGGAAGTCCAACAAGTGATAATAAATGTACAAACACTACAGGTTCAAATACGCAAATAGGAACTTCAGCATATAATGAAGTTTCTGATGATGCAAAATATGTAGGATATAAATATGATAATGATGAAGTAGATAGTACCATAAAAACGAAAATAGAGTCATGGTACAAAACAAACATTGACGAAAAGAAAGACGCAAATGGAAAAAGTTATACAACATATATAGAAGATTTAGAATTCTGTAATGATCGAAGTTCAAGGGTATCAGGAAGTAATGTCTTCTATGGAGCGTATGATAGAAACTATTATAATGGGAACAGAAAACCAAGTTTAGAATGCCCACAAGATGATGATAAGTTTACAGTAGCAAACAAAAAATTAACATACCCAGTAGGCTTAATAACGAACGATGAAACAGCGTACGCAGGAGGAGTATGGGATATAGCCAACAATACATATTATTTATATACCAATCAATGGTACTGGACAATGTCGCCTTCTGCCTTAGATGGCAGCGGCGCTTACGTGTGGCGCGTCTCTTCGGCTGGTGGCATCAACACCGGCTACTACGTGCTCGATACTAGCGGCGGCATACGACCAGTTGTCAACTTAGTACCAACTACTCAAGTAACAGGTATTGGTACTAGTGATAATCCGTATATAATACAATAAAAAGTCACATTGAAAATAAAAAACAATGTGACTCTTTTTGTATTAAATTGCCCCTAAGTAATATACTTAAGACAATTATTACTAATAAAATGATACCATTTTTAGCCTTATAAGTAAAGCTTTTTTTAAACTGATTAAAAGTTAAAAACTTTATTTTAAATTTTTACAAATTGCTTGTTTACCTTTTAAAATCAATAAAGTAGTTGTCCTTAAGTATATTACTTAAGGACACATTGGAGGGTAAAATGAAACGAGCAAAAAATAAAAATATGGTGGTGTTATTTGTAATCTTTATAGTAACTTTGACAAGTAGTATCGGGTATAGTGCATTACAATCAAATTTAAAGGTAACAGCTGATTTAAATATCTTAAAAGACTACATACCAGATGGAACTTTGTATGGCATGATGCATCACATATCTGAGATGGATAATACGAGTAGTAGGTATGTAAGTGGCTCTAATGGAATAGATTTCAGTCAAATCTCATCAGATACTAACGGTAAAGGAGTGTATGAACTACATACAACAGCAACTGATAAGTACCCAATTCATTATTATCGTGGTGAAGTAGATAATAATATTATATTTGCTAATTTCTGTTGGAAGATAGTAAGAACCACGGAAACCGGAGGAATAAAGTTAATCTATAATGGCGAACCGAGTGACGATGGTAAGTGTGATAACACGGGAGCAGCAACCCAAATAGGAACCTCAGCATACAATAGTAATTATAATCAAGCACAGTATGTAGGATATAAATATGATAATGATGAAGTTGGCAGTATAGTAAAAATAAAAATAGATAGTTGGTATAAAGAAAATATCGAAGGTAGATATTCAAATTATCTAGAAGATACAATATTTTGTAATGATCGAAGTTCAAGGACGATAGATAATAATGTTTTCTATGGAGCGTATGATAGAAACTATTATAATGGAAATAGAAAACCAAGTTTAGTGTGCCCACAAGAAGAAGACAAATTTACCGTGTCAAACAAAAAATTAACATACCCAGTAGGGCTAATAACAGTAGATGAAGCAGCGTATGCAGGAGGAGTATATGCTACTAGTAACAACACATATTATTTATATACAGGAACATGGTACTGGACAATGTCGCCTTCTCTGTTCTTTGGCGGCGGCGCTTACGTGTGGGACGTCGGTTCGTCTGGTGGCTTCGACGGCGGCAGCGGCGTGTACCACAGCGGCGGCGTTCGCCCAGTTATTTCATTAAAACATGAAACAAAATATCTGAGTGGAAATGGAAGTAAAGAAACACCATATTTAATAACTCCAATAACTAAGTCATTATATAAAGTAATAAAGTCAAAATCGGTATTGGATAATATCAAGAGTGAATATGTAGAATCCGAAAGAGGAATAGATTTTAGCAAAATCTCATCCGATACTAATGGGAAAGGAATATATGAATTACATACAACAAAAGATGATGAACACCCAATATATTATTATCGTGGAGCTGTAACAGATAATAATATTATATTTGCAGACTTTTGTTGGAAAATAATCAGAACGACAGAAACCGGAGGCGTAAAACTAATTTATAATGGTGAACCAAGTGATGATGGTAAATGTGATAATACAGGTTCAAGTACTAAGGTAGGAATCTCAGCATATAATAGTAACAGTGACCAAGCAAAATATGTAGGATATAAATATGATAATGATGAAGTAGATAGTACTATAAAAACGAAAATAGAATCATGGTATAAAACGAATATTGACGAAAAGAAAGACGCGAGTGGAAAAAGTTACACAACGTATATAGAAGATTTAGGATTTTGTAATGATAGGGGTATATCAAGCACATTAGGAAGTGACATATATTACAATCCAAGATATAGAAACTATGAAAATAGAACTCCAAGTTTAGAATATCTACAAGATAATGATAAGTTTACAGTAGTCAACGGTAAATTAACATATCCAGTAGGACTAATAACAGTCGATGAAGCAGCATATGCAGGTGGAGTATATGGTACTAGTAATAGTACATATTATTTATATACTGGAGAGTGGTACTGGACAATGTCGCCTTCTTTCTTCGGTGGCGGTAGCGCTGCTGTGTGGCGCGTCTCTTCGGCTGGTAACCTTGATGACAGCTACGTGAGCAGCATCACCGGCGTTCGCCCAGTTGTCAACTTAGTACCAAACACCAAAGTAACAGGCTCTGGCACTTCTGATAATCCCTTTAATATTGTATAAAATAAAATAGTATCAGTGAATTTTTCTCACCAACACTATTTATAACTGAACAAAAAAAGGCATCTTATCGATGTCTTTCATTTAGCTTCACGGTAGAAATTTTGGTTATAATTATGTTCATGACTATCATATTTAAGTAATGTTTTAGTATCAATTAAGAAATAGTCATGAATTAATATTTGTGATCCAGTATTTGTTACAGGGTCATCCCAAGTTGCATCCAAGTGTAGCCATTTATTATTTAAGTTTACTAAGTTCCATACATGTTTGTCGGCTGATATTCTAATGTTTTGAACATTTAACCTAGTGAGATAAATAGATAGTATATCGCTATAACCCCCACAAAGAGCTATGTGATTTTTTAAAAGTCCATTAGCAGTATGACTTTCACTATTTAAATATTCTTCACTATCCATGTTACTAGCTCTTTGTTTGTCGTACTTAGTTGTATTGATTATGTAATCGTGAAATGTTTTAATTTTAGTTTCTAGATTCATATTGTTAGTAATATATTTTTTTTCAATTTTATCAATTTCATTATTAATATAATTTATTTGTTCATTATTATATTGTTTAGTTATTTTTATTAATATTTTCCCATAGTTGTTCATAATTACGGTTAGTTTCTGATATGAATTATAAGGGTGTACTAAATTATTTATATCAGCTAAAACATCATAATATCCCTTGTCTTTATTAGCTGGTATTAAAGTATCAAGATCGGTTAGACAACTTCGATAGTTTTCATCACAATAAAAGTAAAACTCATCAGAACCACTATCTAGAATAGTATAAATAATATTTAATAGGTGTTGATAATCTTTAGCGACAAAATCATCAGTTATTTGAACAAACTGGTAATCTTTATTTAAGGCATAATTATTCTTTTTAATTTCAATCGTTGCGTTTTTATTATAAATATAGTTATCAACAATATAAGTTGATATACTTTTATTGTAAACGATTGCTAGAATAATAAAAGCAAAAATGATTAGTTTAAAGAAAAGTCTGAACTTGCTTTTTTTCATATCATCACCACTATCATTTTATCATATAAACGAAAAAAAAAGGAGTATTTTACTCCATTTCATTAACTTTTTTTGTTAAACGTGATTTATTACGAGCGCAAGTATTTTTACTTGTAACTCCGTTTTTAGTTGCTTTATCAATATTTTTTATAGCAACTTTTAAACATTTTTCAGCTTCTTGTTTATCTTTACTAGCAACAGCTTTTTCAACTTTTTTAATAGCGTTTTTCATACTAGCTTTATATTTATTATTAATTTCTTCTTTTTTAGCGTTTACTAAAACTCTTTTTTCAGCATTTTTCATATTTGGCATAATATTCACCTCCAAATCACATACAAACATATTTTAACAAAAATATATTAAAATTGCAAATAAAATAAGTGATTTTGTAAAAAATATTAATGGTGATTTTGGATGAAACACGAAGTTGATTTAAATAAATATTCTTTGCGCACTGATTTAATGATTGAAGCGGCTAAAAATGTTGATAATTTAAAACTAAATGAAGAAAATTTTGATGGCGTTAAAGTAACAGAAATTGATATTGATGATGAAAAAAGCAAAGTAATAGGCAAAAAGGTAGGTAAATATATAACGATTGAATTTGATGATGTTACGGATATTAATAATCGTAAAAAGGTTTTAGATGTTTTTGCTACACAATTATCTAAATTAGTTAAATTAGAAAGTAAAAATGATTTAGTTTTAGTTATTGGTTTAGGAAATGATTCTTCTACACCTGATTCATTAGGGCCTTTATCGATTGCGGGTATTAATGTAACTAATCATCTATATGAACTAAACGTTGTTGATGAACACTACCAACGAGTAGCGGCTATTACGCCTTCCGTGATGGGGAAAACAGGAATTGAAACAAGTTCAATTATTAAAAGTGTTGCTGATAGTATTAAACCTAAATTAATTATCGTTATTGACTCTTTAGCTAGTACTTCTTTATCACGTTTAAATAAAACAATTCAACTTACTAATAGTGGAATATCTCCAGGAAGTGGAATAGGTAATAGAAGAAAAGAAATTAGTTTAGAAACGTTAGATACACCAGTCATTGCGATTGGTGTACCAACAGTTGTTGATGCAATTACAATTGTAAGTGATACTATAAATTATATGGTTAAACACTATATTTATTCAAAACAACATTTAAATATTCCTAAATACAAATTAATAGTTAATAATAATTATTTAAAAGAGGATATTAAAATTAACAATCAGGATAAAGAGACCTTGTTAGGTTTAGTTGGAAAATTAGATGATAATGAATTAAAATTATTACTTAATGATGTTTTAAGTCCTATTGGCTATAATTTGATTGTCACTCCCAATGAGATAGATTATTTAATGGAATGTTTATCTAATATTATTTATAGTGGTATTAATAAAATTTTACATGATTATGATGAAAATAAAATTGTTTAACACCTAGGAAAATCAAATAAAAAATGTTATAATAAGGCACAGAAAGGGCTGATATTATGAAAAAACCAGTTGTTGCCTTATTAGGACGCCCTAATGTTGGTAAAAGTACAATTTTTAATCGATTAGTTGGGAAAAAAATATCTATTATTGAAGATACACCTGGTATTACAAGAGATCGTATTTATGGTAATGTTGAATATAAAGATTATTCATTTCATCTAATCGATACTGGGGGAATTGATTTAGATAATGTAGCCTTTAATGATGAAATAAAAATTCAAGCTGAATTAGCAATCGAAGAAGCTGATATTATTATATTTGTAGTAGATGCTAAAGAAGGATTAACAAGTAATGATTTTGCCGTTAGAGATATGCTTATTAAAAATCATAGTAAAGTCATTGTAGCTATTAATAAGTGTGATAGTAATAAAATTAAAGAAACAGAATATGAATTTTATGAGTTAGGTTTTGATAAATATCTTAAAGTAAGTGGCGAACATAACATTGGGATATATGAACTTTTAGAGGAAATAGTTAGTGAATTTGAGCCAATAGAAGAAGAATATAAGGATACTATTAAATTTTCTATTATTGGACGCCCTAATGTTGGTAAAAGTAGTTTAGTTAATGCCTTATTGAATGAAGATCGCGTTATAGTTAGTGATATTGCCGGAACAACAAGAGATGCTATAGATACACCTTTTACTTATCATGGTAAAAATTTTGTTGTTATCGATACAGCTGGAATGCGCAAAAAAGGAAAAATATATGAAACAGTTGAACGATATAGTCTTTTGCGTAGCATGAAAGCTATTGATCGTTCTGATGTTTGTTGCATTGTCATTAATGCTGAAGAAGGAATAATTGAACACGATAAACATATAGCTGGATATGCATTGGAAGCTGGCAAAGCTGTTGTTATCGTTGTTAATAAGTGGGATACTATTTCCAATAAAGATCAAGAAATGCGTAAATGGAAAAAAAATATTGAAGCTAATTTTCAATTTATGAGTTATGCACCAATTGTATTTTTATCAGCTAAAACACATAAAAGAATACATACGCTGATGCCAGAAATTTTAAAAGTATATGATAATAGTAAGAGAGAAATTAAAACAAGTCTTTTAAATGAAGTTATAATGGATGCATATAATCTTAACATACCGCCAAGCTATAAAGGGAAAAGATTAAAAATATATTTTTCTAATCAAGTTCGAACTAATCCTCCTACTTTTAATATTCAAGTAAATAACAAAGGATTAATACATTTCTCTTATGAAAGGTATCTAGAAAATAAGATTAGAGAATCATTTGATTTTACAGGTACTCCAATTATTTTACAATTTAAAAATAAAGGTGAACAATAAAAGAGTTTCAAGAAAGGAAACTCTTTTTTTACATGCTTTTAATAATTTTTTATTCCTTAAGTTAATTACTTAAGTCAATTACTTAAGTCAATTATTACTAATAAAATAATACCATTTTTAGCCTTATAAGTAAAGACTTTTTTCAACTGATAGGGAATTTAAAAACTATACTTTTAAAATTTACAAATTACTTCTTTGCCTTTTAATTTCAACAAAGTTACTGTCCTTAAGTAATTAACTTAAGGACACATTGGAGGGTAAAATGCGAAAGATAAGAAATAAAAATATGATGGTATT
>CANRJK010000034.1 GCA_947630955.1 uncultured Bacilli bacterium
GATTTTGATTATTAAAAACCCTTGTAATTTCAACAAAAATGGAGCCTTTCGGCTCCTTCAGGGGGTTTTGGTTGTGTACTATTACCCTAAGTCGTAATAGTACGGGCATGGAGTAACATGCCATTATTAGTGTAACTTATTTTGGGAAATAAGTCAATATATTTCCCGATAAATATAAAATATTTTTTGGGAAATTATGACAAATCCATTGATTTATCAAGCAATTCCTTTAGTTTACCATATTTCCCATTATTAACAAATTCTTTACTAAATAATATTTCCCAACTATCTTCTTTAGCTCTTAACAACATATTAAAATCCTGTTTAATATCCGCTAAAGCAAATTGCATATCACCACTCTGCCTTGTTCCAAATAGATCACCACTACCACGAAGTTTAAAATCCTCTTCGCTAACTTTAAACCCATCATTAGTCTTTGTTAAAACCTCTAACCTTTCTGTTTCCTTATCACTAATCAATACACAATAGCTTTGAAACTCATTTCGACCAACTCTACCCCTTAATTGATGAAGTTGTGACAATCCAAAACGATAACTATCAAATATAACAATCATAGTAGCATTTTTTATATCAACTCCAACCTCAATTACAGTTGTACTAATTAAAATACTTATTTCATTATTCTTATATTGCTCCATAACCTTATCTTTTTCTTCTGAAGTCATCTTACCATGAAGAATAGCGCTCTTACATATCTTGCCAAAAGCCCGGTCAATTTTGTTTTTTAATTCATATACATTTTCCATATCTGTTTTTTCAGATTCTTCAATCAAAGGAGCAACCACATAAATTTGATGTTTTTGCTTTAATTGATCATACATCAAATCCAATACATCTTTTATTTCTTTTTCACTTTTTAATATGGTTTTTATTTGTTTACGTCCATTTGGCATCGTATGAATACTTGAAATATCCATATCACCATATAAACTAATTGCATATGTTCTAGGTATTGGAGTAGCACTTAAATAAAGAACATCGGGCATAACTCCTTTATTTTTTAAACTGCTGCGTTGATTAACTCCAAAACGGTGCTGCTCATCAGTTACAACTAAACCTAAATTATTATACACAACATCATCGCTAAATAAAGCATGAGTACCAATTAAAATATCAATATCATTCTTAACCAAACGCTCATAAATTTTTTTCTTTTCGCTTTGTTTCAACTTACCTGTTAATAACTCTATATTTATGTCAATATGTTCAAACATCTTCTTTAAATTATTGTAATGTTGTTGTGCCAATATTTCTGTAGGTGCCATTAAAACACCTTGATATCCACCTAAAAAATTTATATATAAAGCAATTATGGCTACAACTGTTTTACCACTACCAACATCACCTTGAACAAGGCGATTCATTCGTCTTTTGCTTATTAAATCATCATAAATATGTCTGACACCCTTTTCTTGGTCGTCAGTTAATTTAAAAGGTAATTGATTAACAAAATCAATAATTTTTTCTGGTTGAATCTCTCTTTTTAGTCCATCTAAATGATTGCGCATATTTTTCAAATAATTCATCTTTAGCATAAACAAAAACAATTCTTCATATTTTAAATAATTTAAAGCTTTGTTTAACATTAATTTATCTGCTGGTTTATGAACTTGTATAATACTATCTTTTTTGTTAATTAACTTATATCTAGTAATTAAATAATCTGGGATATACTCACAAAAAGAAATATTATCATCCAAATTATCCAAAATTATTTTATGGATTTGACTACTGCTAATTCCACTTACACTATGATAAATAGGTTCTATTAAAGGTTTAGGAGGCAATAAAGATAACTTTATGTCACTTGCAATAATAGATCCATGCATTTTATCATACTTCCCTATAACAGTAACTTTAGTTCCTATTCCAATGCGTTGTTTTAAAAAAGCACGATTAAAGATAATAACAACAAATACGTTACTACCTGTATTAATTCTAAAACTCATTTTATTCATTTTCTTGCGAAAAAAAACAAGAGTAGGAATACTTTCTACAATACCATCAATAACAATATGGTCATCTTGTTTAAGTTTATGAATATTACTACGTTCAAATATTTCAAAACGATATGGATAATAAGCAAATAATTCATCAACATTATTAATACCTAATTTATTTAAAGTTTGAACTGTTTTTGGGCCAACGCCTTTTAAAGCTTCTAAACTATTCACTAAACAAAAGCTCCTATAACACCAAAAGATAAAATCATCATGATAATACTAGCAATAAAAACACCTATTAAAGCAGCTAAAAAGGCTTTCTTTCGGTCCATTTCTAAAACAGCAGCAATTAAACAACCAGTCCAAGCTCCTGTTCCCGGTAAAGGAATGCCAACAAAAAAGACTAATCCCCAAAAACCATATTTTTCTATTTGTGACTTATGTTTTTCTACCTTTTTATCTAACCAATTAGCCACTTTCTTAAAACGCTTACTATTACGCATCCAATTTAAAATATAACTAATAAACCACAAAATAAATGGTATAGGTAAAATATTTCCAATAAGCGTTATTATATAACTAGAAATAGGATTTAAATCCATTAACGTAGCAGCAATAAGTCCCCCTCTTAACTCTAAGATAGGCATCAAAGAAATGATAAAAACTAATAGTTCTTTACCAAATGGTATATGTACTAAATCACCAAATAAATCAACAATTGTATTAACTATTTGCTCGACCATATATAATACCTCCAACAATAATAGTATATCATTTTTAAAACAAAAAAAGAAGATAACAATATCTTCTAACTAACTTCGACAATTTCTAACTTATTATCATTATGAATTAAAACTAAAGAAACACTTTTAGGATAATCTAAATCTTCTTTATAAGTAATTTTAACATCAATCTTATAAGCTTTTTCATCATTAATAACCTTGTATTTATATGTCATATTCTTTAAAGAGACAACCTCAACATCCTCAACAACAGGTAACTCTTGATTTCTTTTACCATATATATTACTATCCACATAATAATATATACCATTAATATCTGTGGCTGTTTGAATAAAAGTATTGCGATAAGCCTTTAAGATAAATTGCGTACCGCCAACATCAGTTTTACTAATCTTACTATTTAAATCATAAAAATCTGCGGTAAACAACTTGGCTACTAAGGTTGCATAAGCTTCTTCATCAATATCTTCTTTATTAAGTGTTTTCTTTAAATCATCAAATAAACCTCTATAATATTTCGTATTATTATCTGTTAAATAATAATCATAACTCTCTAGTTTATCAACTATTTTAGCTTCTTTGGCTGCTTTTTTATTACCAGAGAAAATATTTTTTCCCATAATTAATAAACTTATAACTAAAATAATTAAAATAACAAATAAACATATAATCAAAATGTTATCTTTTTTTAATTTTCGTTTTGAACGTTTTTTAGTCATTCTTTACACCAACCTCTTCTAATAATTCATTACTAGTATTTTCACCAACTTTTTTGATTAAATCGTAATTAATAATATCATTTGATATCTCAACTATTTTTTCTGAATATTGTTGATAATATTTTATATAATCCATTGTTATCGCACTACCTAAATCAAGCTGTCGATATTCTTCTTTAGCGCTATTGTAATATATTTTATCAGTTAACCAATTTCCAGATGGAAATACTACTACATTATCTTCAATATTGAAAATATCATGGCCTAAAGCATATTTATTACTAAAGCCAAACATATTTCCTAAGGTTGGTTGAACATCAACCATTCCCATTACTTTGGTTATTTCCTTGTTATACTTTGTTCCCTTCATATCTTTTGTCCAAATAATGAAAGGTACACTTCTATTTAACTCATAAAAATAATCATCAACCTCGATATAACGTTCATCTTCTGGGTCGTCAATAACTGAGTCCGTTTCATAATCATAATTATAATAACGATTGTAAAAAGACTTTTTAATTTTATTATCATGATCACCATAAATAATTAATACAGTATTATCAAGTAATCCTTCTTTATCTAAACTATCAACAAACTCACCAATACTCGCATCAGCGTAATGAGCACTTTTAATATAATTTCCTAAAATAGTACCGTCGAGATATGGCGCACTAACAGTCTCCATTTTACCTGTTTTTTCATTTTTCTTTTGATACTTATAAGAAACATCAAAAATTTTATTATTTTCTTCTTCCCATCTTGTAATATCATTCCATGGTGTATGATTAGTAAGCATAATAAGTAAAGAATACCATTTATCATTTTCTTCATCTATTTTCTTTAAATGTTCAACAGATTGTCTAAAGAATGATGAATCACTAAGGCCTAAGCCTATTTTTTCATCTAAATCATAAGCATCTTTGTAAAAATATAAATTATCATATCCTAGTTTTGGATGAACTTGTTGTCTATTCCAAGCACTACCCCTATTAGCATGCATACTTGATGTTGTATAACCTAGCTCTTTAAATAATTTTGGTGTCGTTACATATTCACGATCAAAATAATTCATAAAAACGGTTCCTGAAGATGCTGGAAGTAATGAACTATTGAAAGTAAATTCTGTATCACTACTAGTGCCTGCACTTTCTTCAGAATAGAAATTAGAAAAATATAAACCTTCACTAGCTAATCTATTTAAATTAGGTGTTACAGCTTGACCATTAAAAGAAGCTGGCTTTCCGTTTCGATTTCGGTCAGAGATTAGAAAGTTTTGAATACTTTCAGCATGAATAACAATAACATTTTTCCCTGCAAAAATGTTAGAATACATATTTGTATGTGTGTCATCTTCTTTCGAACTATAAAACTCTCTAAAACTTTTAGCTGCCTCATCATAGCCAAACATACTATTAACTTTAGTTCGAATATAACTAATTAAATCATTAGCTTGATAAGTATATATACCAAATTCTTGAACAACATACTCACGATTCCATTGTTTTTTCATACGACTTACATCTAAACTAGTAAGCATTGACATGAAAAAGCCTAACATAATTAAAGTTACAACAATCGTATTTAAAAATCTAATCTTGCGCGTTTCTATATTTTCAACCTTGTGATAATATCTTTTTTTCTTTAATTGTAAATGAACAAAAATTAAGCAAAATAATTGCCAAATATAAATAAAATCTTTAAAATCAAGAATATTTTCTACAACGGCATCCGTATATGAACTAAGTTGAGTTAAAGTTGTTAAAAGAGAAAAAGATGCGAAAGAAAGATAATTCTTATAATAAACAGAGTTAATTAGACAGATTAAAATAAAAATAATACTCCATACAAAAAAGTACTTAAAGCGATTCTTTGGTTTTAAAAAATAAGCAAAAGAACCAACAAAAATAGCAATTGTCAAATCAGCTATAATTGGTTTTATATAATAGAAATTACCAATTGTCATTCCACGAACAATAATTGAATTAATAACGGTTGTAATAATAAAAGTAATAAGTAAAACATTAGTGGTTGCAATCGTTTTAAGCTTATTGAAACCTATTTTAAAAGTCTGTTTCATATAACACCTCAGTCTAACATAATTATAGCACTATCAACTTTAAATATCAAATAAAAGCTAACCTCTAAGATTAGCCTTTAAATTTCTTTTTAACTCTCCAAATTATGTTTTAAACGCTCATTAGCATACACTTTTACTTTAATCTTTAAAACATTAGAATAATTAAATATATAACCATTTTTTAAATCATTTATAATGTTTTCCGTTACTTTTAAGTAATTTATATCTTTATCTAATTTTTGATCAAACACTAAATAATTAAACTCGTTATCTTTCCTCTCATAATAATTAACATCGATATAATCATCATAATAAGATACAACTACTCTAACTTGGTTATCTGAAAGATTATTATCAAGTAAAACCTCATAATTGCCATTATTAACTTTAATACGACTGTTAAAATCAGATAAAGTAATAGTTTTTTCTTCTTCTTTTAAACCAATAGAACTACTTTCTAAACCAAGAGGATAAATAAATCTATTTAAATCATAAACCGTTACAATAACACCAACAATAAAAACACCAATGGAAAAACAAGTAGGAAAAAGATAAGATCTTTTTTTATGATTCAAACTATCCTTTATAGTCCCTGTTAAAGAACAAAGAAGTCCAAATAACCCAGCTAAAAGAATAGGAATTCCGATTAAATCAATACCTCTACTAACTAAGTAGGATGTTTCAATTAAAATAATAAAACAGATAACAGTAAGTAAAACTAATGGTATCAAAATAATAATATAAATGACAATCCGAATAATTAATTCTAACCAATTATACTCTTTATCAATCTTTTCTACTTCTTTTTCACTAACTATTTTCTTCAATTTAGGTTTATAAGTACCAAAAACTTTTAAAGTGAGAATAACACAAATAAAAATATAAACAAATGAAATAATTATATTAACTACTAAATCAAAAGTATTATTAAAAGGATAAAAAATAAAGCGATTAATAAGAATAGATAAACCTTCCAAAGCAATAAAAGGAAGCTTAATCACAACAAATAAAAAGATTAAAACAATAATTTTGATTATTACTTCTAAAAAAGATTCTAAAGAAAAACCTAATTTAACCTTTTGGATAACTTTTAAAATTTCTCTAATAAAATTAGCAATAATTTTTGAAACATTGTTAATATCCTTATCTAAAAGTGTTTCTCTTAAACAATATTCCATATCTAATCCACGATCATGACAAGCCTTTTCGACTATCTTATCGATAGAACCAATCTTTTTTAAAGCTTCTTTTTCACTCTTCCCATCAGCTAATTGTTTATTTATTTTTTTAGTAATATCATCAACAATTTTTTGCCTTTCTTCTTCATCTAGAAAATATAATTGATTATACAAATTCTTTAAATATTTATTCATCCTACCACCTACTATCATTATAAGAAAAAAAGTTAAAAAAGTAAATATTCTCTTTTAACTATCTACAATATTATGATCTTTAAATTCAACATTTAAAAATTTCTTACTAGCTAAATCATCACACATATGAACAAATTTTTGCATGGCTGTTTTGGGTAAAGGTAAAACAACATCACTATAATTACTTGTATTAAAAACACCCATATGGGAAGCTATAATATCATGTAAAAGCATACAATCATCCTTAGTTAGACCTACTTCTTCACCATGTTCTTTAACAAAATTAGCTGAAATAAGTGGATGATCAAAACGAACATATTTTTCCTTAGTTAATCCATGTTTAAAACCATCATGCATCATAAGCGCAACAATAACAAGATCTTGATCATGTTCACTAAAATTATTAAATAACATCGCATTATCAAACAATTCTTTAGCGTATCTAATAGCTATCTTAGTATGATTTAACAAACCACCTTCGACATTAGAACACTTTGGATGATACTTTCCTGTACTAGAAGCTGGTACAGAATAGAAATAATCTGGCAACATTGAAACTAACTTAGCAGCAGCTTCACGAATTTTTTTATCATGTATATAACCTAATTCAACATCAAACATATTTTTCATAATCAACTCCCATAAAATCAATTAAAATATCATTATTAACATACAAATATTTAGGATTAATATAGACATTTTCTTTATCATTAATTAACTTACCATCATTAATTAAATTTAATACTTCACTAATATCTAAAATATTTATCTTATATTTTCTATAAAATGAATCTTTATTAATACCCTTAATTTTTCTTAAACCTAAAATAAATGCATTTTCCACTTTCTCATTAAACGATAAAGATTCCCTATCATAACAATAATTATCATTTAAATAGTGATTAAGACTTTTCGTATTCGTATAACGAACATTACCGATATAACCACTAGCACCTAAACCAAAACCATAATACTCTTCATTATTCCAATAAGTTAAATTATGCCGACACTTATATTGTCCAAAATTACTTATTTCATAATGTTCAAAATCTTTTAACCTTTTCATAATAAGTTCATACATCTTAAAATCTAAATCTTCGTCAATATTCTTAATCTTATGATTATACAAAATAGTATTTTTTTCAATCATCAAAGAATAAGTTGATATATGTTTAACCTTTAAATCTAAAATAATATCAAGATCATTATTTAATTCTTCCAAGGTTTCTCCTAAAATAGCGTATATTAAATCAACATTAATATTATCTATATATTTTTTTATCATCGCTATTTTTTCCGTAACCATTTCTTTGGTATGATGGCGATTTAAAAAAGTTAAAAACCTTTCATTAAAAGTTTGAACTCCAAGACTAATTCTATTTACACCATAATTTTTTATTAATTTAACTTTAGCTTCATCAATACTTTCAATATTAGCCTCAAAAGTAAATTCTAAATTATTAGTTTTAAATATTTTAGTTATCTTTAATAATTTTTCTAACTGTTTTAAATTCAAACAACTTGGTGTTCCTCCACCAATATAAAGTGTTTCAATTACTTCACCTTTATATATACTACGAATTTCTTTTTCTAAGCTTACTAAATACTTGTTTACAAAAGATTCATTATAATAATACTTACAAAAATCACAATAAGTACAAATATCACTACAAAAAGGTATATGAATATAAACTGCTTTAACCATTTTTCTTAATCCTATATCCTTGGTTCATTGTTTTCCCTTTTTCTATCTCATTAATTAATTTCTCATATTTATTTACTTCTTCCCTCATTTTCTTAATCATATCACTAATATAAATAGTAAGTGACATATTATCATTAACTACCCTTTTTAAAACTTGAAAAGGAATATCTAAATCAGTTAATGTTTGCTCAACATTATAAAGATTATCAAAAAAGGTTTGAATAACATCAATAATAAATTTTTTCTTAAATTGAATAAAACCATTGGCGCCCGTTAAAATATGATCATATTTTATATATTTAGCTAATCTTTGATTAGCTTGTTCATTCAAAATATCCTTAAGCGACCTTATAAGAAAACAATTTAAAGCGAAGTTATAAGGAATATTGTAGTTTTTACTAAATTCTAAAATGTCTCCACCGTGAGCAAACAAAGCAGCTACATACTCTAATAACTTATAATCATCACCATTAACATATATTAAATCTTCTTTAGCTACATCAATCATTTCTGGTGAAGATATAACAAACATATTACGAGGACATTTTTGTCTTATTTTTTTAACTTCTAAAGCATGCATTTCAACTTTAGTTTCAATATCATCACCTAAATAATTTTTTATATAATTACTAGGTGGAGATAATATTTTTTTAATACTTGTAAAATATTCATGAAAAATATTATTTAAATCTTCAATACTAGCTCTACTTCGCAAATAATAATCGATAATACTAATCTTTTTATTTTCTTCATATAGATGAAGAATATCCCCATATATATTAAGATACTCATTATAAACATAATCACCAAAAGTATCTTTGATTAACTGATGATTATTTAAATAATTAATTACCACACGATGTCTTAAATTCAATTTAGAACATATTTTATCAATATCTTTAACATTATCAATTAAAACAAGTTTTAAAATAGAACTTAAATCACTACTATCTTTACTTAAAGTTTGCTTTATCTTATTTAAATGTGATGAAGAAGTAGCTGCGATAGAACTTCTTTTAGTATTATATTCCTTAACAAGCTTACAAAAAGTAAAATAAGTATCATCATCAACAAATGAACGAACTACATCTTCATTAAGATAACGACTTAAAGTTCTTGCAGATATATGACACATCTCCATCGTCATCTGATAATCGGCACCTGTTAAAATAAAATTATCAACAGCTTCCTTAACCTTTTCACCAAGACTATCGTGATAAAATTTATCATTATTTTTTAATTTGCTCTCTAATAAATAACGTGTCTCTGCATTCAAACAATTAAGCATTAAAGCACTATTTAAATAATTAGAAACAGATCCTTGAGCAATACCTAATAAAGAAGATATTTCTTTGTAAGAATAACCACTAATATAAAGATATGCAACTCTAAACTTCATAATATGTTCTTCAGTAATAAGTACTTTATTAATAACTAATTTATATAACTCACTATCAATTTTCTTCAATAGTTTAATATACTCACTTTTTTGAAGAATCGTTTTCGGTTGTTTTAACTTTTCTTTTTTAGCTTGAATCTTATTTTTGATATTATCTGGTAAATTCTTATTATTTAAAATCTTACTTATAGTTTGACTAGAAATAAATCCTTCATAATATTTTTCATCATAAAAACGCGCTAATTGTGATTGATTTAAATCATGTGTTAAATAATCATTAATAATCTCATTTTTATCGTAAACATTACCCATAAAACCACCTACTAATCATCATCCATCTTAAGAACAGATAAAAAAGCCTCTTCTGGTACTTCAACACTACCAACCATCTTCATTCTTTTTTTCCCCTCTTTTTGTTTTTCTAATAACTTTCTTTTACGTGATACATCGCCACCATAACACTTCGCTAAAACATTTTTACGAACAGCCTTAATATCAGCTCTAGCAATAACTTTAGACCCAATGACAGCTTGAATAGGTATCTCAAATTGCATTCTAGGAATTAACTTTCTTAAACTTTCAACTAACTTTTTCCCTCGATTATAAGCAAAATCCTTATGAATAATAATACTTAAAGCATCAACAATCTGTCCATTAAGTAAAATATCCATTTTAACCAAATTACTAGGTTTATAACCTATCAACTCATAATCAAAAGAAGCATACCCCTTTGTATAACTTTTTAACTTGTCAAAAAAGTCATAAACAATCTCTGATAAAGGTATCTCATAATGAATATTAACTCTTGTTTTGTTAAGATACTCCATTGATACATAATTACCTCTTTTATTTTGACACAACTCCATAATTGGACCAATATACTCGCTAGGAACAAATATATTAGTTTTAATATATGGCTCTTTTATTA
The DNA here is from genome assembly GCA_947630955.1 of uncultured Bacilli bacterium. GTDB lineage: Bacteria > Bacillota_I > Bacilli_A > RF39 > UBA660 > UBA5578. The sequence continues at coordinate 10,909 of CANRJK010000034.1, forward strand.
CATCAATCTTTTGTCTTTCTGGTAATTTAGAAGGACTATCAACCATTATCTTACTTTTATCAGTTAAAACTACCTCATAAACAACTGATGGCGAAGTCGCAATTAAAGCAATACCAAATTCTCTTTCAATACGCTCTTCAATAATTTCCATGTGTAATAAACCTAAAAAGCCACATCGAAAACCAAAACCTAAAGCTTGAGAAGTTTCTGGTTCAAACTCTAGGGAAGCATCATTCAATTTTAACTTTTCTAAAGCCTCCTTTAATTCAGGAAACTGACTTGATGTAATTGGGTATAAACCACAAAAAACCATCGGTTTCATTGGCTTATAACCTGATAAAGGTTCATTACAAGCATCATGCGCTAAAGTAATTGTATCTCCTACTTTTACATCATTAATACTCTTAATACTGGCACACAAATAACCAACCTCACCCGTTACTAACTCATCTACCTTTTTTTCGGTTGGTGTATTAAAACCTAACTCCGTAACCTCATAAACAGCATCTGTTTTAAACATCTTTATCTTATCACCAACTCTTACTTTACCATTAACAATTCTTATTAAAGTAACAATACCGCGATAAGCATCAAAATAACTATCAAAAATTAAAGCTTGTAATTTATCATTAACATTTCCCTTTGGCGATGGAATTCTTTCAATAATAGCCTCTATTAATTCTTTAATACCAATTCCCATTTTAGCGCTCACTAAAAGAATCTCACTCTCATCAAAACCAATTGTTTCAATTAAATCTTTTTTTACCTTATCAACATCGGCATTAGGTAAATCTATCTTATTAATAACAGGAATAATCGTTAAATTATTATCTAAAGCTTGATAAAGATTAGCTAAAGTTTGGGCTTCAATTCCCTGCGCAGCATCAACAACTAAAATAGCCCCTTCACAAGCTGCTAAAGAACGAGACACCTCATATGTAAAATCAACATGACCTGGTGTATCAATAAGATGAAGTAAATAATCTTCACCCTTATATTTATACTTAAGTTGAACAGCATTTAACTTAATAGTAATACCACGTTCTCTTTCTAAATCCATACTATCTAATAACTGATCTTTTTTTTCTCTATCACTAATTGCCCCCGTTAACTCTAAAAGGCGATCAGCTAAAGTACTCTTACCATGGTCTATATGCGCAATAATAGAAAAATTCTTAATATTTTGTTGATTCATAAAACCACCTGATTAAATTATATCATAAAAATCATATATTGTATTATGAAGAAAGAAGAAATAAAATACATCAACTATCAAATTATTGGACTTATTATTAGCCTAGTAACAACAATAATCGCTATTATCATAACCTATAACCAAAAACTAGGAGCAGAAAAAAGAAAAAAAATACTATCAAGTATTAACGCTTTAAAACTAACAACCTTAAATCGTCTTCTTATTCTACTATCAGGTATTTTATTTCTTTACATTAACTACCGACTATATCAAATATCTAAAAGAAAGGGTGAAAATCTAAAAAGTTATGAACTTCAAATAATAGCCTCCATCTTAGTTGTTATATCAGGTATCATAGCCTTATATGTTGTCTCACTATCATCAACTGAAACACTAGCTGATGTTGAAAATCCTAATATTTAGTCCTTTATTTTTTAAAATGAAAAGACATCTTAACAAGTAAGATGTCAATGTAAATATAACAATCTAATCATCAATAAGTTAATAAATTAATAAATTAATAAATTTTTACTTATTGGTCAACAACTATGTATGGCTCATCAGTTGTTCCTTTACCAGATATTAGCGGTTTAGATACTAGATTGACAACTGGGCGAACGCCGTAGCTGCCGAGCACGCCGTCGTAGCTGAACTTCCCGTTATTAACGACGTAACACACGTGAGCGTTGAGGGTATAGAAGTCATAAGGAGACATTGTCCAGTAATTATGTCCCGTATTTAAATAATATGAACTAATAATATTTGTACCATATACTCCTCCTGCATACGCTGCTTCATCTAATGTTATTAACCCTACTGGGTATGTTAGTTTTTCATTTGCTACGGTAAACTTATCACTATCTTGTGGGCATACTAAACTTGGTTTTCTATTTCCAATATAATAGTTTCTATCATATGCTCCATAGTATATATTTTTTCCAGATATTCTTGAACTCCTATCATTGCAAAAGAAGCTATCATCTAGATATGTACTATAACTTGCTCCTTTACTATCTTTTTTATTTTCGA
>CANRJK010000035.1 GCA_947630955.1 uncultured Bacilli bacterium
TGATAATATACTAGTCAGTATGTAAATACAAAATCTCTCTTGTAACTGACTATATATATCATACAAGGAATTATGAAAGATAAAATTGAATTATTAACTAAAGAATTAATAAAGAAATTAGATAATGTAGAAAGTATTAAAGAATTAAATGATTTAAAAGTAGAGTATATGGGTAAGAAAGGTATTATTACCGAATTACAAAGTGGTATCAAAGATGTTGCCAAAGAAGATAAAAAAGAATATGGTATGAATGTTAATATTATTAGAAATACTTTTAATGAAAACTATGATAAGCAATTAACTCGTTTAAAAGAAATGGAAATAAGTAAGAAAATTGAAGAAGAACGTATTGATGTTACACTACCTAGTAAAAGAATAAGACAGGGTTCTAAACATCCAATGACAAGAATACAAGAAGAGTTAGAAGACTTATTTGTAGCTATGGGTTATGATGTTTATGATGGCCCAGAAATTGAAACAGATGAAAACTGCTTCCAAAAATTAAATTTACCATTAGGTCATCCAGCTAGAGATTCTCAAGATACTTTTTACTTAGAAAATGAATATGAGGCTTATTTACTTAGAACACAAACGTCAACTGGTCAAGTTAGAGTTATGGAAGCGAATAAAGAAAAAGGTCCAATTCGTGTTGTTTGCCCTGGTAAAGTGTATCGTAGAGATGATGATGCAACGCATTCCCACCAGTTTATGCAAATGGAGGGTTTAGTAATTGATAAAAATGTTTCGATGGCTGATTTAAAAGGAACATTATCTACTTTTTGTAAAAAATTATTGGGAGAAAAAACGGATATTCGTTTTAGACCAAGTTATTTCCCTTTTACGGAGCCAAGTGTTGAAGTTGATGTTACTTGTTTTAAATGTGGAGGAGCTGGCTGTTCTTTATGTAAACAAACTGGTTGGATTGAAGTATTAGGAGCTGGAATGGTTCATCCTAATGTTTTGAAAATGAGTGGTTATGACCCAGAAAAATATCAAGGATTTGCTTTTGGGACTGGCTTAGATCGTTTTGCAATGTTTAGATTTGGTATTACAGATATAAGAACTTTATATGGTAATGACGTAAGATTTTTAAATCAATTTGCTAGAAAGGATGAAAACAATGAAGTTAAGTAGAAAATTTGTAAGTGATTACATTGATATACCTAATGATGTTACAACTTTAAAATTAGCTAATGATATGACTAATATTGGTAATGAGTATGATTCATGTGAGAAATTAATTCCTGCTACCAATTTAGTTATTGGCGAAATTATTGAATGTAAAAATCATCCTGATAGTGATCATTTACGTGTAACGAAAGTTGATATTGGAAGTGAAGTTCTTGATATCGTTTGTGGTGCTCCTAATTGCCGTAAAGGTATTAAAGTAATAGTTGCGAAAGTTGGAGCAAAATTACCAGGTGGAGAAATAAAAGCTAGTAAAATCCGTGGTTGTGCTTCTAATGGTATGTTATGTGCAATGAGTGAATTAGGTTTAGATTCAAAATTCTTACGCGAAGAAGACTATGCTGGCATTCATGAATTAGATGAAAACGCTAAAGTAGGAGAAGATCCTATTAAATATTTAGAACTTGATGATGAGGTAATTGACTTTGAATTAACTTCTAATCGTGGTGATTTATTAAGTATTTTAGGTATGGCCTATGAAATAGGAGCTATCTATAATACAAAAGTAAAAGATATTGATTTATCTTATCATGAACAGGGTAAGATTAATTTCAAAGTTGATGTTAAAACAGATAATTGTTCATTATTTTTAGCTAAAGAAGTTAAAGATATTACAATTAAAGAAAGTCCTACATTTATCAAAAATAGATTAATTGCTAGTGGTATTAGACCAATTAACAATGTCGTTGATATATCTAATTATGTTATGTTAGAAACAGGACAACCACTACATTTCTATGATCGTGATTCTTTAGGTGATACTATCATTGTAAGAATGGCTAAAGAAGAAGAACAATTAACGACTTTAGATAATGAAAAAAGAATATTATCTAGTGATGATATTGTAATTGCTAACAAAAAAGAGGCTGTTGGTTTAGCTGGTGTCATGGGAGGTCTTGATACTGAAATCGAAGAAACAACTAAAAATATCTTAATTGAGTCTGCCATATTTAATAATGTAAAAATAAGAAAAACATCTAAAAAAATTCTTCGTAGTGAAGCTTCTAATCGTTTTGAAAAAGGCATTGATCCTAGAAGAACTTATATGGCGATAGATAGATGTTGTCATTTATTAGAAAAATATGCAGATGCAACAATTATTGGCGGTATGGTAGAGGTTAACAATACCAAAATAGAGGATAAAGAAGTTAGTGTTAGCCTTGATAAGATAAATAAAGTTTTAGGTATTAATATTGATTGTGATATCGTTAAAGATATTTTCGAAAGACTAGCTTTCAAAGTGACAGTTAAAAATAACCTTTTTAAAGTAATAGTTCCTTCTAGACGCTTAGACATTTCAATTGCTGAAGATTTGATTGAAGAAGTTGGAAGATATTATGGTATGGATAAAATTGAAGAATCAAAACTAGTCTTACCATTAAAAGCTGGACACTTTGACAGTTTAAAAAGACAGATAAAAAATAAAATGATTGCACTAGGATTAAATGAAACTTTATCTTATGCTTTAATCCCAGAAGACAAAGTTCACCAATATACCTTAGATGATTTTGTCCATATTAATTTAGCTGATCCAATGAGTGAAGACCGTAAAACATTACGTTATAGTTTACTTTATTCTTTGACACAAATTTATGAATATAATAAAGCTCGTAATTTTAAAGATGTATGTATTTTTGAAATTGGTAGAGGATTTTTTAAAGAGAAAGACGAATATAAAGAAGAATTAAAGTTAGCCTGTCTTATGACAGGAAAGTATTATTTAGACATTAATAATACAAATGTTGATTTTTATATTATTAAAGGAGTCGTTGAAGAACTATTAGATTATTTAGGATATAATGGTAGATACACAATTGATGTAGGTAATGTTGCTAGTCAGTTACATCCAGGTGTTAGTGCTACAATAAAAGTTCAAGAAATAGAAATAGGAGTTATAGGTAAATTACATCCTAATGTTACTAGTGACGATGTTTATGTTTTTGAAATTAATTTAGATAAATTATTAAATAAACGTACATCTAATATTAAATTTAAAGAAATACCAAAATATTTAGGAATGGAAAAAGATGTCGCTTTTGTTGTTAAGAAAAATATTACTAATAAACAAATTGTTGAAGTAATCAAAAAAGCTGGTGGTAAGTTACTTACTAATATCGAACTATTTGATTTATATGAGGGTGAAAAAATCAATCATGATGAAAAATCAGTAGCTTATAACTTAAAATTTGAAGATATGAATAAGACTTTAACAGAAGAAGAAGTAATGGCTACTTTTAATAAGATAATTAGTGAAGTTGAAGCAAAATTAGATGCTAAATTACGAAACAAATAAAAAACGGGTGACCGTTTTTTATTGTATTTATTTAAAGTAACTGATATACTAAATATAGTAGGTGACGTATGAATAAGAAATTTTTAATTATTTTTATGATTATATTTTTAGCTATGGTAGGACTATTTGGTTATACTTTACAAAATAAAACGGATGAACAACCAAAAACAAGTGAAAATACAAACAAAGATGATGCTTTAGAGTTACCAATGATTGAAAATATTGATAAGATTGAACTTTCAACAACATCTTATAAGTATAATAACCAAATTAATGGTTATGATTATACTAAACTAGAAATAAATAATGTTGATAAAGTAAAGGAGTTATTAAAAGAACTTGATTTAAATGACCAAGTTGAAGATATTGTATATGGAAAATATAAGCTAGTCATAGATGATAAAACGATTTTCTTTGAACTTGGAACTGATAGTGCTTTATACTTAGAAAAAAATATAACTTTTAAATTTCCTAATGATATTAAAAAACAAATTGTTGCAAGCATGGATAATTGCAGTTGTTGTGAAAAGACTAGTAAATGTAAGATAAATTTATGTGCTTGTTCAAATAACAAGTAAAAAAGACATTGTCTTTTTTTTTCTTGTAAATTAATACTGATTATGATAATATTTAATATGAAGATAATTAGGAAGTGGTGTAGTGGAAAACGATATTATCTCTTTATTTTTAAATCGTAAGAAAACAAATATTAGTCGTTATACGGAATTATTTATAAAGTATAATTTAGATGAAAAAATAAAAGGAAATAAGATTATCAATAAAATAATTGAAATATATACCAGTAAATTTTATTTGAAAGATAAAGAAGATTATTCACTTTTAAAAAAGTATTTTAAAACAAATGAAGAAGATGATAATATAATGAAAGATATTTTATCATCATCTGTTTTATTTTACCTAAATAGTGGTTTAGAAAACCAAATAAAAGATGATATTCAAACAATTATTATGTTATCTGATTTAATTTATTTAGCTGTGAGTGTTGATTTATATACCAATGAATTTTTTCATAAAAAAGAAAGCATTGAAAAAAGAATTAAAAACTTTTTGGATGCTTTTCAAAATAAAATAAATATAAAACCAGAAAATTTCTTGGATTTTACAGAAGAACTATCAAGCTATGTAAGAAAAGATGTTCATGCTGAAAAAAAATTTTGGAATTACTTAGTTAGTAATAACTACTTTTTATCATATAAACAATGTATGAAAAATAATGATTATTATCTAGTTGATTATAATTATGATATTAAAATGCTTTATCGCTATCACCAAGATGAAATTGATAAAGTTGTTTTAACAAAAGGAATTAACGATGATATTTTAACTATTTATTTAGAACTTCTTTGTATTTTTATTTTAAAAAATTTACTTAATCAAAAAGATTATTATTACTTTATAAACATACCAATCGATTATTTTGATAAAAATAAAAATATTCTTAATATTGAAGCTATTTATAGTAAGGATATTTCTAAAAAACATCTTATTTTTCTATTTGACTATAGCAAAGCTAAAGAAAATATGAGTGCGATAAAAACTATAAAAGCTAAAAACTTTAAAGTAGCTGTTAGAAATATTAAAGAAAAAGATAAAATTAGTAATCATAGTTTCGATTTATTTGACTTTGTTTATATTGATAGTGCTATTTACAATAAATATAAAGATTTACATGATATTTGGAAAGTTAAAGAAATTAACTTCTTGTTTGATGCAGACAATTTTTTAGTTACCAAAGAAGAAGATATTTTAAAAGATAGGTGATATTATGCATGATAAGATAATTGAATTTGTTAGTACTATTGATGAAACATCTTATGATGAATTTGTAAATAATGCTAAATATGATAGTGATCTAAACTTAGATGGAAGTTATATTAATTATGATTATTCATGGTTAAACCAAGTTGAAAAATATTTGCCTTTTATTAGCAATATTATTAGTACTGACTTTAACACTTATGACGAAGATATTCAGACATCTTATGAAATTTTATTTGTTCGAACTTTAGTTTATCAATTATATAATTTTCTTTTAAAACAACAAGAAATGGCCAATAAGTTAAATGATAAAAGTAAAAAAACATTTACGGGTCATTTAAAGACAAATGTCGGTTTAGAAAATATTGAACTGGAAATTAAAATTAAAACAACTAAAAAACAAAATGAAGTAAAAGGTGAAGCTTATGGACTTACGTTAAATGAACGTATTCAAAGAGTTATAAATATTACAAAAAATTTATTAGAAACACCCTTTATTCAAAAACTAGAAAAAGAACCATTTGTTTCTTCGCCAATTGAAGTAACATCTATTTTTGAAGAAGAACCTAATTATCGCAATGCACTAAAATTATATGACTTTATTTTAGAATATAATAAAAAACAGGAAACTAATAATGCATTATCAGTTAAAGAAAAATTTGATGAGCAGTGGTTAGTTAATGCTTTTTTTAATTACAATTTACTACAAATGTCTTTTAAAAGTGTTAGTGAAGATAATGCTTATCGTCTTTTTTTAGAGCGCTTGATTGAAAAAATGGTGTTGAATTCACCTTGGGATGAGAAAAATTTTAAAAGAATGCTTTCTAAAAAATTTGAAGAAGAGTACAATAAGAAAAAGAAAAGAGAGAAAACAATTCAAAATATTTTTGTCAAAAATATCGAATCTTATAATAAACAAATTAAAGATGCACTAAGAGCAATAAAAAATTAAGGGGGATTTATGGTTGCAAAAGTTTTGGTTGAAATAAGGGCAAAAGCCGTTGATCGTTTTTTTGATTATTCAGTACCTTTAATGTTTGAAGGTAATATCAAAGTTGGTAAAAGAGTTTTAGTACCATTTGGTAGGCAAACATTAGTGGGTTTTGTTGTCTTTTTAACTAATAATAGTACTTTTGATGGAACCCTAAAAGATATTATTGAAGTTATTGATGAAGATATCATTATAAATGATGAACTTATGAAAATAGGTGAATATATAAGTAAAAAAACTTTATCAACTAAAATATCAGCTTTACAAACGATGTTGCCACGAGCTTTAAAGGCAAAACATAGTCTAAAAATTAATAAAAAATATGTGACGTATCTTAAATTAGTTGACCAAAACTATGAAGGTAAAAATGACAAACAAAAATATTTAGTTGAGACTTTAAAAAAAGGGGATTTATTAAAAGATGATTTAAAACCTTATTTATCATCTATTAAAACTTTAATTAAAAATGGTATTATTTGTGAATATAAAGAGGAACAGTATCGTCTTAACAATAGGTTTTCGCAAAGTGATAAACTAATTAAATTAAATAAAGATCAACAAAAAGCAGTTGAAAGAGTAAAAGAAAGTCAAAATGTTTTCAAGCCTTTCTTACTTTATGGTGTTACTGGAAGTGGTAAAACGGAAGTTTATATGCATATGATTAGTAATGTCATAAAACAAGGCAAAAGCGCTATAGTGTTAGTTCCAGAAATTAGTCTTACTCCTCAATTTATTGATACTTTTAATCAACGTTTTGGTAATGATATTGCAATTTTACATTCTAAATTGAGTGATGGTGAAAAATATGATGAGTGGCGAAAAATAGTTCGTGGTGAAGTGCATATAGCCATAGGCGCCAGAAGTGCTATTTTTGCTCCTTTTAATAATTTAGGCATTATTATCTTAGATGAAGAACATACTGTTACATACAAACAAGATACTAATCCTAGATATCATGCTATTGATATAGCTTTATTTCGTGGTAAATATAATAATATTCCAGTTGTCTTGGGTAGTGCAACTCCATCTTTAGAAAGTTATACTAGAGCTAAAATGGGGATATATGAACTATTAAAATTATCAAAAAGAATCAATAATAATTTACCAGAAGTGCAATTAGTTGATATGGCAAAACAAATCAAAAAAGGTTATCGCATTATTTCACAAGATTTATTATTGAAAATCAAAGATACCTTAGAAAACAAAGAACAAGTTATTCTCCTTTTAAATCGTCGTGGTTATGCAACAACGGTTAGTTGTCATGCTTGTGGTTATAAAGTTACTTGTCCTAATTGTGATATTCCCTTAACATATCATAAACGTAATAATGTTATGAAATGTCATTATTGTGATTATACTACATCTAAACCATTAACTTGTCCTTCTTGTGGTAGCACTGATATTAATCAATATGGACTTGGAACAGAAAAACTAGAAGAAGAAATAGCTAAGCTAATTCCTGATGCAAAAGTAGTTAGAATGGATATTGATACAACTACAAAAAAAGGTAGTCATAGGCGAATCTTTGAAGATTTTAAAAATAAAAAATATGATATTTTAGTTGGTACGCAAATGATTGCTAAAGGATTAGATTTTGAGAATGTGACTTTAGTTGGCGTTATTAACGGTGATGCCAGTTTAAATGTTCCAGATTTTCGAAGTGCTGAAAGAACATTCGAACTTTTAAATCAAGTATCAGGTCGTGCTGGTCGTGGTAGTAAAAAAGGATATGTTATTATTCAAGGCTTTAATTTAACTCATTATAGTATCATAAAAGCTAAAAATCATGATTATGAGGGTTTTTATAATGAAGAAATGAAAGTACGTAAAATTTTAAATTATCCACCATATTTTAATTTGTCAACTATTAAAATTAGTGGTACTGATTATGATAATTGTCTAAAAGAAGGGGAAAAGATAGCTGATTATATAAAGAAAAATGTTAATCATGTAACTGTTCTTGGGCCAAGTAATTATTTTATGCCTAAAATAAATAACCAATTTTATATTCAAATAACTCTTAAATATAAAAAGAGTCCTGATTTATTTAAAGCTTTAAAATTTATAAATCAAAAATATGCTGCTTTGAAAATAAAAGTAGAAATTGATATAAATCAATTAAAATAACAAAAAACATTGTTTTTTTATCGGCGGTTATGATATAATTAACCTAAGAGAATTAGAAGTGGGTAGTGGTGATAAGATGAATGATACTTTAAATGTAGCACAAGATGATTTTTTTGATGAGACATTGTTATTCGAAAAAACTGATTTCATTGATTTAGATGATGAAGATGATTTTAGTAGTAGTGATTTATCGCAAGATATTTCTAAACTTGAGGATAATGAGTTTGATGATTTTTTAGAGAAGTTAGTTACATCTCCAGCAGAAGACACCGAACTACCTTATCCTAAAGTTCTTGATTCCAATGCTGATTTAACTGAAGAACGTAAGGCTTTTGAAATTGAAAAAGAATTAGCCTACGAAAAAATAAGGTTAGAAAAAGAACAATTGGAGCAAGATAAAGCTAAGTTTGCGCGCTATAAAGATGAATGGGAAAGCTTAAAAAAATTGTCTGAAGCTAGTTTTCAAGCAGAAAAAGATGAATATGAAAAACAAAAACAACTAGAAAAAGAAAAAAGAGACTTAGAGACAAAGGAAATAATAAATAGTTGCGTTAACTTTAAGCAATTTTTAGAAAAATATAAACAAATCCACGATGTTTCTAAGTAAATATCGAGGTGAGAAGTATGAAGAATATTGCAGATGTTAATAGCGATGATATTTTGTCAGAATTAAATAATTTAGATTATGATGATGAAGAATTAAAATTATTAGATGATGAAGATAGTAAAAAAGAACAAAATAAATCAACTAATAATCCAGATTTAACAAACTTTTATATTGATTATGACGCTAATCAACCAAGTAAAAAAGAAACTTATGAAGATAAAAGCAAACAAAATAAAGATAATAATCAAGTTTCAAATCAATCTGTTTCAAGTATCGATGATTATTTAAATCGTAAGACAGCTAATAACAAAAATACTGCTAATAATTATAGTACTATTAATAATCAAAAGGTAGATAGCAATCCTTTAACTAATCAAGTAAAAGATAATCATCAAGATAATAAATACCAAACTATAAATCAACCAAAAAATCCTACTAATACCAAAGTTGGATTTAATGATTTGAATGTTCTTTTCGATAGAGTTTCTAATAATGTTAAAGGTGCATCACAAATAGTTAATCGTAATACAGAAATAAAAAAGAAAATTGATGAAAGATTTGAAGAGTTACGACGTTTACAACAGGAACATGAAGCTAACAAAAAGAGTGACTATGAACAGATAAATGCTTATAAAGATGAAGTTTATTCAAAATTACAACAAAAGAAATCTGATATAGAGAAAGATTTAATTGAATTACGTAATAATCAGGAAAAACTAGAAAAAGAAAAGAAAGAATTTGAAGATTATAAAAATACATCTTTATCTAACCTTAAGAAGTTAGAAAATGAATTAAAAGAATCTTATGATAATCGTAATAAAAATATTGAACAAGTTGAACTTGGATTGGTTAAAAGAAAAGAACAGCTTGATAATGAAAGAAACAATCTAAGTAAAGAACGTGAACAAATTCAAAAAGAACGTGATGAGTTAGCTAATAGTCTTCTACAGTTCAATCAATTAGTTGATGAGTTTACAAAAGATATAGATAAATTTAATTAAAAATTAAATCAAGCTGAAAAAATGCTTGATTTTTTATGACTATATTAACTATAATGATATTAGATGAATATTATTAAAAATTTAATTTATTATTTATTTTTAATAGTTAGTCATATAATTTACTAAAACTTAATTAAATATTTAGATTAAAGATAACTATAAATTTATAGTAAGAAAATATAAATAGAAAGGGATTAATCAAAAAGATAGTAATGTTTTTGATTAATTATACGTGATATTATGGCTTTTTTGTGTATTTCACTTAATAATTCTAGTGTTAATGTCGTTCACTTATTAGATGGTGAGTTAAGTGAAATTGATAAATATACCGTTAATTTTGATAATCCTAAAGATATTTTAAAAGAATATCCTGAAAAAATTGAGGAATTAAATCATATTTATAATGTTAATGACGATAGTGTTGTTAATATTAAAGTAAGAATATTTTTATCTAATGATAAAGAACGTTTTGTTATGTATAAAAAACACTTAATAGCTTTTCGGATGATTATTAAAAATAGACGCTTTTTACAATATGCTTCGAATTATGAAAGTACTTTATTAGATAAAAAATATTGGGATATGGTTTTAGATGAGCAAGTCAGCAATAAACAATTATTTAGTAGTATAAGCGAAGTTGTTAATAGCTTAGATGAAACGGCCTATTATGATTTTGTTAGACGTATTTGTTATCAATATAATAATTATATTGAAGATTATCAGGAAGAACAAATTCCAACTATCGATATGATTTATCATAATTATTTAAACCATATTAAAAAGGAACCAACATCAACTAGTAGTATTCCTGCTCCTTTACCAATTAATAGTGACACCAATAATAATGTTAGGAATCCTTTTATGGTTTTTGAACATCCTAATTTTGATAAAAAATATGGCCGTTTTATGGATATTAATAAGCCAGTCTTTATTTTAGGATCTAATATTAGTGAAGCTACTAGAAATGAATATAGTGAGTTATATGATAATTGTGAAAAGTGTTTTAAAAATCCTATTTATTATCCGCTTAACGCTAACGTTTCTCTTCCTTTAACTCCCGATTTTTTAGAAGTTTATGATAATTCAATCATAGTTATTGTCGATGGAAATGGTTATGATAATGTTTTAGAAGAAAAAATTGAGAGAGCCAGTAAAAAGGGAATAACTGTTTTAATTTTAACAAACGATCAACATTTAGAACAGATGTATAAAGAAAAGTTTCAAAATAATGATATGGTTATCATAAGAGACTATCAATATGGTGAATATAATTCTAAAAAGATGTTTGCTGATATTATTGTTGGTTTATATATAAATGAATATAAAAAGCAGGCTAGGTGATAATACGAAACAAGCTGTTTTAAAATTTTTAGATGTTTTAGCTAATGAAAAACAATATTCAAAAAATACAATTATTAATTATAGTAATGATTTAAATCTTTTTTGCGATTTTTTAAAGGAACAAAAAGTTGAAGATTTAAAAGATATTGATTATCAACTAATACGTAAATATTTGAATTTTTTATATGAAAAAAAGTACGCTAATCGCGCTATTGCTCGTCATATTAGCTCATTGCGTAGTTTTTTTAAATATTTAAAGAAAAATAATTTGGTTAAAGATAATCCAATGTTATTAATTAGTAATCCGAAAATTGAAAAAAAGTTACCTAAAGTTGTCTATGCTAATGAATTAGAAACTATTTTATCTGTACCAGATAAGAAAACTGATTTAGGATTACGTGATGCTTTGATATTAGAACTTTTATATGCGACAGGCATTCGTGTAAGTGAATTAGTTAGTATTAAAATTAAAGACATAAATTTAAATAAATTAGAAATAAGAATTTTAGGTAAAGGCAGTAAAGAAAGAATTGTTTTATATGGACAACGTTGTCAAAATCTTCTTACAGATTACCTAAAAGGTTCTAGGGTTAATTTATATAACGATAAATATAGTGGTGATTATTTACTTTTAAGTAAGACAGGTAGGCCTATTAATACAAGAGAAATTAGAAATATTATTGATGAAGTTGTTAAAAAATCAGGTTTAAAAATTCATTTGTCGCCCCATATGTTACGTCATACTTTCGCAACAGACATGTTAAATAATGGAGCTGATTTACGAAGTGTTCAAGAATTATTAGGTCATGAGTCTTTAAGTACTACCACTATTTATACACATTTAACAAATGAACGATTAAGAAAAGTTTATTTAGATACACATCCAAGAGCTCACCGTTAAAAAAGTTTATATAAGTGTAAATAATAAAAAAATTACACTTTTTTTGTTGTCATTGTTGGCTTTAAAATGCTATAATAGGTGATGTGTAAGGAGGAATAAAAAATGAAATTTGTTTACTTATTCAAAGAGGGTAACGCAGATATGAGAAACCTTTTGGGTGGTAAAGGTGCTAATTTGGCTGAAATGACTAATTTAGGTTTACCAATTCCACAAGGTTTTACAGTTTCAACTGAAGCTTGTACTGATTATTACAATAATGGACAAACAATTTCTGAAGAAATTGAACATCAAATTTATGAAGCTTTAAAAGAATTGGAAAAAATTCAGGGAAAAAGTTTTGGAGATAATGATGATCCACTTTTAGTATCAGTTCGAAGTGGTGCTCGTGCTTCTATGCCAGGAATGATGGATACAATTTTGAATTTAGGTTTAAACGATATCGCGGTTGAAGGTTTTGCAGCTAAAACAGGTAACCCACGTTTTGCTTATGATTCTTATCGTCGTTTCATTCAGATGTATTCTGATGTTGTTATGGAGGTTCCAAAATCTTATTTTGAAAAGATTATTGATGAAATTAAAGATGCTAAAGGAATTAAGTTTGATACTGAACTTACAGTTGATGATTTAAAAGAATTAGTTAAAAGATTCAAAGCTATCTATAAAGAAGCAATGAATGGAGAAGAATTCCCACAAGATCCAAAAGAACAATTAATGGGAGCTGTTAAAGCAGTATTTAGATCATGGGATAATCCACGTGCAATTGTTTATCGTCGTATGAACGATATTCCAGGTGATTGGGGAACAGCCGTTAATGTTCAAGCTATGGTTTTTGGTAATATGGGTGATACTTCTG
>CANRJK010000036.1 GCA_947630955.1 uncultured Bacilli bacterium
TATTCTATAACAGGTGTATCTAATGGTAAAAATCCAAATTTTTCATATACATTTTGAATTGTATTTTTAATATCATTGAAAAGAATTTGATCTTCAGGTAATAATTCCATAAAACCTGGTAAAATTCTTGGTTTAACATTATTAGACATCTAATCATCTCCACGTCAATATCATATCATTTTTTATTCTTTTTTACAACAAAAGAAATAGCTCTACTGAGCTACCTCTTTTTTCTTATTTCCTTTTATTTTTTCAATACCTTGACTAATATCATCTTTATAAAATTTATATAAAGATACAATGAAAATAGCAAGTGGGAAAGATATTAAAACACCCATAAGTCCAAAGATAATTCCACCAGCAAAAAGGGCGAAAATAGTCATAAGTGGATGAATAGAATTTGTTTTACCATAAACATGTGGATTAATAACATAACTATCTAAACTAGATAGTAAGAAGAAAGCTATTAAAGTTCGAACAAATAAAGCGGGACTTATAATAAAGGCTGTAATAGCGGCAACTATATTATTAGCTATACCACCAAAATATGGGATTAAATTAGCAACTCCAGCCATAATACCTAACATAATAGCATTTGGGTGTCCAATAATAGCATAAACAAAACCATACTCGAAAACAGATATAACCATAACTTGAACTAAGCCACCCAAGTAATTACGCATCTCACCATCTAATAATTTAACAAAACGATAAGTTTTATTACTTCTACCTTTGAAAAATTTTTTAATATTTTTCCTTATTTTATCCATGTCAATTAAAAAATAGACAAAAGCAGCAAAAACAATAAAGACATCACCAATAAATGATATTGATGAAGAGACAAGATTAATAGCTCCATCAGACACATATTTTGTAACACCATTTAAAATATTTTGGAAATTATCATTTATTGTTTGTTGTAATCCACTAATATTAAAACTCCAATCATAACTAGATAACTCCGTTATAAAGGCATTTATACTATCAAATAAAGTTGATATTTGACTAACACAAGTTGTACTTATGACATAAATCATAAAGATTAAAAGTAAAACTAAAGCCGCAACAACAATTAAGATAGATAGTCCTTTGGGAATATTTCTCTTACGCAATTTTTGAACTAAGGGATATACCGAATAAGCAATAGCAAACCCAAGTAAAAAAGGAAGAATAATAGCTATTATCTTATTAAATATACCAATCCATAAATTACCAGTATGATACATTAAGTAAACAACTAAAGCTAAAATAGCAACATTAACTAATTTAAAATCTAATTTATCTTTTTTTATCATTTTCATTCCTACTTTCTAAGAAGATCGTTACCGGTCCATCATTATTAATACTAACTAACATATCAGCCCCAAAGACACCTGTTTCAACTATTATACCATATGATTTTAATTCTGCATTAAATAAATTATATAAATCATTGGCTTTATCACTCGCTAAAGCTTTAATATAACTAGGTCGATTACCTTTTTTTAACTCTGCGTATAAAGTAAACTGAGAAATAGATAATATTTGACCTTTAACATCTAATAATGACTTATTCATAATACCATTATCATCATCAAAAATTCTTAAATTAACAATTTTTCTGGCTAAATATTTAATATCATCAATTGTATCGTCATTAGTAAAACCTACTAAAACAACTAACCCATAAGCAATTTTCCCTTTTTGCTTACCAGCAACTTTAACCATTGAATTTTTACTTCGTTGTACTAATACACGCATTATTTGACAATCCTTTCAATATTAACAATTCCATTTATTTTACGTATTTCATTCATAAATTTATCTAATTTCTCAACATTATCAACTAGTAAATTAATATCAAACATATAATAACTAGAATTATTTATAGTATTAACACTTTGAATCGTCACATCACTATTAGCTGTCTTATTTATTATTTTAATTAATAAGTTATTATTTTCACTTGCTGTGATTAAAATATTAGTCGCGTATTTTTCGGAAATATTATCATTCCATTTAACATCGATAATTCGTTCTTCCAAAGAGGCAATATTTGGACATATAGTTCGGTGAACATTAATACCATGTCCTCGACTTATATAACCGGCAATGTCATCACCAGGAATAGGTTTACAACAAGAAGCAACATTAATCTTGATATTATCGATATTTTCGACAATTATATCACCTTTAACCGTCGTTTTCTTTTCATCATTATTAATAACACGGTCTAAAACTAATTCTTGCTTCGTTTTGTTGTCATTATATATAGCATTAACAACTTGATTTGGTGTTATTTTACCATTTCCAATATTGATATGTAACTCGGTTAAATCACCAAATTTTAACTCATTTAATAATTTTTCAATTGACTCATTACTATAAAATTCATTGTATGGAATCTTACGCTTTCTAACTTCTTTTTGAAGCATTTCAGTTCCTTTTTTTAAATTTTCTTCTTTATCAATTTTATTATAAAAATTTTTTATTTTATTCTTAGCTTGCGAAGTAAAAGCCATATCAATCCATTCTCTCGATGGACCAGTTGAGTTTTTATTAGTATTAATTTTTATTATATCGCCATCATTTAATTTATAATCTAGTGAGACAATATTACCATTTACTAAAGCTCCTACCATCGTATTACCAACACCACTATGAACACGATAAGCAAAATCAATTGGTGTTGAACCTTGTGGTAATTCAATAACATCACCTTTTGGAGTAAAGACATAAATAGTATTACTAAGTACTTCTTGTTGAACATTATGAACAAATACTTCATCATTTTTTTCTTCACGCAAAGCCATTATTTCTCTAAAAAATTGTAATTTTTGTTCCATAGCATTTTGCATATCAGCTTTAACACTACCATGTTCTTTATATGACCAGTGAGCAGCTATACCATGTTCAGCGATTTGATCCATTTCATAAGTTCGAATTTGAATTTCAAACAAATATCCTTCTAAGCCAAAAACAGTAGTATGCAAAGACTGATACATATTAGGTTTAGGCATCGCAATATAATCTTTGAAACGTTTAGGAATTGGACGATATTTTGAATGAATGATACCTAGACTTTGATAACACTTAGGAATATCATCAACAAAAACACGTAAAGCTAATAAATCATAAATATCACTAAATCTTTTACCTTTATCTAATTTCTTATAGATACTATAAATACTTTTAGCGCGGCCTTTAATTTCATGTTCGATATGATGTTCGTCTAGTAATTTTGAAACATTTTCTAGCATCTCACTAACAATACGGTCACGTTCTTTTCGCGTCTGATTTAATTTTTCAACAATTGAAAAATAAACATCTGGTTTTAAATAACGCAAGGATAAATCTTCTAATTCACTTTTAATTTTATTCATACCTAAATGAGAAGCAATAGGTGTTAAAATATCTAATGTTTCTTTAGCGTTTTCTTTCTGTTTTTTTTCTGACAAAATCCAAATGGTTCGCATATTATGAAGACGATCGGCCAATTTTAAAATTAAAATACGAACATCTTCACATAAACCAACTAAGATTTTTCGATGATTAGCAATTACAGCTTCATTATCACAGGTAAATTTCAATTTATTAATCTTTGTTACTCCATTAACTAAACTAGCTATCTCTTTACCAAACTTTTCTTCTAACTCAGCTTCTGTTACTTCACAATCTTCTATCGTATCATGAAGCAAAGCTGCACATAAAGTACTACTATCAGCATTTATTTCAGCCAAAATATAAGCAACATTTAAAGGATGAGTTATATAGTCTTCGCCTGTTAATCTTTTTTGACCAAAATGTTTTTCGTAGGCATATAAATAAGCACTAGATAATAGTTTTAACTCTTTTTCATCTGTTATATAAGTATTAACTTTTTCATAAAGTTCATCAAAAGTAATATTTGGATTATCTTTTCGCATCATATCACACCCTACTCATTTACCATCTACTAAATTATACCATATAATGAATATAAATAGTAGAAAAAAGGAACTAACAATTAATTCCTTTTACTTTTAATTCATCAATTTCATCTTTATCGTCAACTTCATACCATTTCTTCTTTTCTGGCTTGCCAATATTCTTTTTTTCTAAATATAACCAAAGTTGTGAAGCAATAAAAATTGAAGAATAAGTACCAGCTATTAAACCAATTAATAAAGCATAATTAAAGTTAGCAATTTCATGTGAGCCTAAAACTAACAAACAAACAACAGGAATAATTGTTGTAATAGAAGTTATCAAACTACGCATAATCGTTTTTTGAATACTAACGTTAACTAAATTCTTTAACTCATCATAGTTTTTAACTTTATCGTTATATAATTTTTTCTTATTCTCTCTTATATGATCGAATACAACAATCGTATCATTTATCGAATAACCAATAATAGATAAGATAGCAGCAATAAAGATAGTTGATACTTCTAATTTAAATAAACTGAAAGTAAACACAATAATTAAAACATCGTGAAGTAAAGTAATAATAGCTGAAATACCATAACGGAAAGTAAATCTTAAAGATACATAAATAATGATACCAATAGCCGCATAAATTAATGACCTAATAGCGTTTTTAACTAACTCTGTTTTAACTGTGTTAGATACTGACCCAATACTTGTATTAGCTTGATTGTAATTTTTAGTAAAATACGTTTCAATCTTTTCAGTATCATCTGCATTTAAAGTATTATTTAAAGTTAAATAAACTGTCTTACTATTAATGTTATCAACAGAATTAACATTATAACCAAGTTGTTCAACTTCTTTTTGGACTTTAAGACCATCTAGGTTCTCACTACTATTTAAAGAAACACTAGATCCACCCCTAAAGTCAATACTAAGATTTAAACCATTAAAGTACATACAAATGCCACCAACAACGATAATAAAAATACTTACAAAAACAAATTTCCAATTGTGTTTAACATAATTTACCTTAGTCAATAATGGGTCTTTTTCTATATTCTTTAGACCAATAAAAGCCTTATAGTTTTCTTTAAAATATTTACTTTGAACAAACTTTTTCAACAAAGCACGAACTAAATATACCATTACAATTAAGGTAACAATAATACTTATAATAAGCATTGTCGCAAAACCTTTAACACTACTTTCACCAAAAATAAATAAGATAACAGCCGCGATTAAAGTTGTTATATTGGCATCAATAATTGAAACTAGTGATCCTTTGTTACCAAGTTCAAAAGCATGTTCTAAGTTATTTTTATGTTTTAATTCATCTTTAATTCTTTCAAAACTTAATACAGTGGCATCAACAGCCATCCCAATACCTATGATAACGGCCGCGATAGAAGGTAAAGTTAAACGACCACCCACCATATTGAAAATAGCAAAAATCAACATCGTATAAGTAATAATACCAATTGAAGCAATAAAACCACTAAAGCGATAAATTAACATCATAAATAAAACAATCAAAATAACAGCTATAACGCCAGCTATAAAAGTATTTCTTAAAGCGCCTTCACCAAAGGAAGCATCAACAGTCTTACTTGATAATTCTACTAATTTAGTTGGCAAACTACCTGAATTAATAAGTTCCGCTAAAGAAGTTGCTTCTTCTTGGGTAAAATTACCAGATAAAGTAACTGAACTAGTAGTTAATTCATCACTAATGGAAGCATAAGAAATACATCTTGAATTATTTAAAGATCCACAATTAGCTTTTTCATCACTAAATTTATCTTTTGTTTCATCAAAATCTAACCAAATAACTAAGACATCGCCAGCTTTTCTTATCTGCTCTGTTTTTTCGTGAAAAGTATCAACATCGGCAATATCTAGTGTTAAATAGTAAGCACCCATATTTTTTTCGTCATTTACAACTTTAACACCATTTGGTTTTAAAACATCTGATGTCATTACTAACTCATCGTTACTATTTCTAAAAGTTAAATTAGCCATTGAACTTAAAGTTTCTTTTGCTTGATTTTTATCTTTAACACCAGCTAGTTGAATCCTAATATTATTTCCTTCGATTGAAATTTCTGGTTCACTAACCCCTAAAATATCAATACGTTTTAAAATGGTCTTATAAGTATTAGTTATTGATTCTTTACTTACCTTTTTACCATCAATATCTTGAACTTCATATAATATTTCAAAACCACCTTTTAAATCTAAACCGAAACGAGTACTTTTTAACATTGGATATAATAAACATCCTGATACAATTAAAACGAGGATTGAAATAACTAAACCAGAGATAAAGTTTTTCTTTTGGGTTTTTTTAATTTTCGCATTACGAATTTCTTTTTTATCTTTAATATTTTGACTTATAACTTTTGGCTCGTTAGTTACCTCATTTTTTAAATTTTTCTTTTTATCTAATTTCTTCTTTTCCTTTTTTTCTTTACTCATAAACACCACCCTATCTATACTCATTATAACTGATTATTTTATCATTATCGGCATGTAATATATCAGAAACCATTTGATATAAGTGCAAATCACAAGCATTAACCCAAATAGTATCCTTAAGATAATTCCAAATATCTTTTTTTGATACCCCTAAATAATCATTTCTTTTCAGTTGAATTTTTTTAGTTTCTAATGCTGGTTGTAACAAGTCATATAACTCTTTTAAATTATTAAACTTTAAATCCATATACTATTCCCTCAACTTTTCACATACATTATTATATATCAAATAACCATATTTTTAAAGGAGAATAATGAAAAAAAATAAATTTATTAAATCAAGCATCATTTTAATTATTGGCGGCTTTTGTACTAAAATTTTAGGAATGCTCGTTAAAATTGTCTTAACAAGACAAATAGGTACTAAAGCTATTGGACTTTATTCTTTGATTAGTCCAACATTCTTACTTTTGATATCCATAAGTGGAATGGGACTTACAACTGCCTTAAATGTCTTAATATCATCACACAAATATAACGTTAAAAACTTAATGATTTATTCCCTTTTAATTTCTTTAGGTCTTGATTTAATAATCGCTGTTAGCTTATTTTTTGGTGCAAATTTTATCGCTACTACCCTACTTAAAAACCCAATTGTTTATTATCCTGTTTTATCTATCGGTTTTATTCTTCCTTTTATATCAGTATCTAATATTTTTAGAAGTTATTATTTTTCACATGAACGAATGTATCCTCATGTTATTAGTAATGTTTTAGAAGACTTAATTAAACTATTATTAATTATCTTTTTTACTAAATATTTTATAGGTAGTCTTGAAAGTGTCTTAACTTTTATTTTAATAACAAATATTTTTAGTGAATTATCATCAATACTTATTTTTCTTTATTGTTTTCCTAATTTTAAAATAACTAAACAAGACTTAAAACCTAATCATAAAAATTTAAAAGATCTTTTTAGTATCGCTATTCCAACCACCCTATCTAGACTAATCGGTTCTATAACTTATTTTCTAGAACCAATTATTTTAACAACAATTTTACTCAATATTGGTTATCAAAATAACTACATTGTCTTAGAGTATGGAATTTTAAATGGTTACGTATTACCAATTATTTTATTACCATCCTTTTTTACAAACGCTATATCAAGTGCATTAATACCTAATATTAGTAAAAATTATACGCAAGGTAATTTTAAGGAAGTCAAAAGGAAAATAAAACAAGCACTATTAATTGCGCTTATACTAGGTTTATTTTTTACCACTATTTTCTTCTTTACTGGTGATATTTTATTAAATATTTTATATAAAACGAATGAGGGTTCTTCTTATTTAAAAATATTATTACCTATCTTTATTTTCCATTACTTAGAACAACCACTATTAAGTGCTCTACAAGCAATGAATAAAGCAAAAATAAATTTAAAAATATCAATTATTAATATGTTAATTAGAACAGTTGGTCTTGCTATTTTAACAACTCTACATATTGGTATTTATAGTCTTTTAATTACTTTATCTTTAAATATCATCTTTACTTGTTTTTATTCTTTCTTTAAAGTCAATAATATTTTACTAAAAAAATGCCAATAAAATGTAAAAATAATTAAAAAAGCTTTAATATCCAAAGAATATATTATATAATGTTGTTAAGATAAGATAGAGGTGAAACATGCAAACAAATAATTTACAAGTAGCTGGTAAAATTAAAAAAGTAAACAAAAGAAGACTAACTGCTTTACAAAGACGCAAATTAAGACGGATTGTAAAACCTATTTTAATCACTGGTATGTCGGCTACAATGGTTCTTTCAATGTTTGGAATTGAGTCTGTTATTGATAAAGTAACTTATAAATCACATATTCCAAATGGTTATAGTCAAATATATACCTATGAAACGGTTGATAAAGGTGAAACTTTATATGATATAGCTAAAGACTATTATAATAGTGATATTTACTCTTATTACTACCGAACTTTAGATGACTTTATCAAAGAAATAGCAAAAGAAAATAATCTTAAAACAAATAACGTAGGAAGTTTTCAAAGTCTTAAAGTTCCTGCTCTTGTAACAAATGATAATATTTATCTACAACAAATAACAACGTTAAAAGAAAAAGTAGCTAAATTACCTAGATGGGTTGATTATACAGTTGTCGGTGGTGATACCCTTTTAGGTTTAGCCTTCGAAGGAGCAGCCAATACTAATGAAGCTTACCAAATTAAACAAGATATTATTAGAACAAATAATCTAGATAGTGAACTGTTGATGGAAGGTATGAATATTAGAATTGTTAATCCAGAAATTGGAGCAATAGAAAAAGAAATAGACCGTCTAGAAAGCCTATTACAACAATCAATTAAAATTAATAGCAATGAAGATACTAGCTACAAGGCAAAATAAAAGAAGCAAAGCTTCTTTTATTTTGTATTTTTAGCATTATAACAAAGAATAATATTTTCAAGTAAACAAGCTAAGGTTACTGGGCCTACTCCACCAATTGCAGGCGTTATAAATGACGCTTTTTTTGATACATTATTAAAATCAACATCACCACATAACTTATCATCAACAATACTAAGACCCACATCGATAACAACAGCATCTTCTTTAACCATATCTTTTTTTATTAAATTAGCTACCCCTGTCGCCGATACTAAAATATCAGCCTTACTTGTATAATCAGATAAATTAACAGTTCCTTGGTGACAAATCGTTACGGTCGCATCATGAGATAACATTAAAGTAGCAAGTGGTCGTCCTACTAATTTACCACGTCCAACAATAACAACATGCTTACCAGCTACATCAATATCATATTCCTCTAAAATATGCATAACAGCTAAAGCTGAACAAGATACGATAGACTTTTTACCATTGATAAAACGTCCAACATTAATATCTGTTAAACCATCGACATCTTTACCATTACTAATTGTATTTAAAAGACGTTTTTCATTATATTTTGGTGGCATTGGTAATTGAATCATAATACCATTGACATATTCATCATTATTTAATTCTTTTATCTTATTTATGATAGTAAGCTCTGGTGTGTTATCATCAAACTTATATAAACGAAAATAAACCCCAACAGCATTACAAATCTTTTCTTCGGCTGCTATATACTTATCATTAAAAGTATTTTCCCCAATTTGAATAACAGCTATACTTGGTCTAATCATACAATTTTTTATTTCCGCCTTAATCTTTTCTTGAATACTTAAACTAATCGCATTTCCATCGATAATTGTACTCATTTAATCACCTCACGTATTATGATAGGTGTTTTAATACCCCCTACCATTAACATAATTATAGCAAATTTATAATTAGTTCTAACAAAAAAACGCAAATTTACAAATTTTTTACACTAAATTGTGTAAAGAAAAAAGCAGATAACTGCTTATTTCATAAATTCCTCATATTTTGGTAAAACCTCATCTGGCAACCCTTGCATAACAACTTCGCCATCATTAAGCCAAAGAACTTCGTTACACAACTCAGCAATTGTACTAAGACTATGAGAAACAATAATAACGGTTCTGTGGTCATCTGATATTAATTCTTTCATTTTATTATAACTTTTCTCTTTAAACTTTGCATCACCTACAGATAAAACCTCATCAATTAAAATAATATCTGTTTCTAAAATGGCTGTAATAGCAAAAGCTAACTTAGAATACATACCTGAAGAATAAGTTTTAACAGGTTTATCAATAAATTCACCAATATCAGCAAAATCGATAATATCTTTTTCCTTAGATGCTATTTCTTCTTCTGAAAAGCCTAGCAACATTCCAGATAAGTAAATGTTTTCTTTCCCAGTTAATTTTTTATTAAAACCAACACCAATCGATAATAAAGAAATTGTATTACCATGAAGATTGATTTTACCTTTATCAGGTGAAAAAATTCCTGCGATGGCTCTTAACATAGTCGATTTACCTGAACCATTTTTACCAATAATACCTAAAATCTTACCCTCTTCTACTTCAAAACTAACACCTTTTAAAGCTTCAAATAATTCAACCTTAGAACCTAATTTATGCCATGAAGCTCTAATTGATGTTTTTTTCAAACCACGATAAGTTATATGAAGATTTTTAACTGTTATAGCAATATTTTTATCATCCTTTTTTTTCATCATCTTATATCACCTTCGCATAACTATTTTCATTCTTATGAATGATATGGACACCAATACAGCATAAACATAAAGAAATAACTAACCAAACTAATAATCCCTCAAAGCTTGGTAGGCGTCCATAAATAGATACTTTTCTTAATTCATTCATACAAAAAGCCACAGGATTAACACGTAAAAGGACAAAAGATAATTTTCCTTTTAAACGTTTAGAAATGTTATAAAAAATACCAGAAAGATAAAAGACCATTCTTAATCCTATATTAGTTAAATTAGCTAAATCGTTAAGAAAAACACCATAATGCATTAAAATAAGACCAATACCAAATGAAAGAACATATAAAACAGCTAAAATAGGAATAAACCATAGTAAATGCCAAGTCATTGGTACATGTTGATAAAGCATCAAAGCAATTGTAATTAATAAAGAAATACCTAACTTAAACAAATAAGTAAAAGATTTAGATAAAAGTAATATATATTTAGGAATATAAACTTTTGTTACTAAATCACGGTTGCTGATAATTAATTTAACACTCCCTGTAATCATACGATTAAAAAATTCCCAAGCTGTTAATCCAATAAAGACAAATGAAGCAAAATATTGCTCATTGTTTTTAAATATAACACCAAAAACAAAGGTATAAATTAACATAAAACAAAATGGTTCAATAACCCACCATAACCAGTTAAGGTATGAATCAGCAACTTCACTTTTCAATTCTGCCTTAGCTGAATATATTGCATATTTAAAATACTTTCTTATATTATTAATAAATCTATTCATAAAAACCTCCACTAACTTTTAGAAAAAAAGCTAAGAACTTTAGCAAACTCATATAATATTTTATTTCCATTATTAATCGCTACAGATTTTTCTAAGGATTTTCCACCTATAGTTAAAGCTGCAACAAGACCTGTGACAATCAAACTGCTAGCTATTGGTGGCAAGTTAAATAAACTAGCAAGTCTAGTTGCTACCGCTACTCCTGCTGCACCTGATATTATTCCACATATATCACCAATAACATCACAACAAAAAGATGAAACACGATCAGAATTTTTCTTAAGAGTAACGGCCATTTTAGCTCCCTTAACTCTTTTAGAACTCATCGCATGAAATGGTGCTTCCGAAGCCGAAGTAACAGCTACCCCAATTGTATCAAATAATATACCAATACCAATAAAAATCAGAATAACAATAGTTCCTACTAAAAGATTAACATCCTGCATAGCTATTTCTGAAATAAAAGATAAAATAACAGAGATTATGGCTGCAACAACCATTAAACTAAAACTCCATTTTAAATTAGCTTTCAATTTAGCTTTTTTCTTGTCCTCAAGTTGCGTTTTAATTTCTTTTTTCATAATAACTCCTATAAATTATTTGACCATAATAATTTTATCTTATTTACCTAACTTTGTCAATTAACACCTAAAAAGGTATTTAATAAACTTAAAAATACAAATTAATAGTATAACTTGTATTTCAACTTAAAAAGATATCGCATTTAATTAATCGCTACTTTGAATTTGTTCTATTTCTTCTTTACTCAAGCCTGTAATATCCATTACCTCTTCGATTGTTGTTCCCTTTTCTAGTAGTTTTGTAGCTATCTTTATACTAGTTTCTTGTTTTCCTTTTTCCATTCCCTCTTTGATGCCTTCACTTATTAAAGAGTTCGTTATCTTCCTTTGGTCTTCTTCATAACTCATATATTCTCTAAACTCTGGTTCTTCATTTACTCTATCTAACTCTTTCATATATCTTTTCACCACCGCATCTTTTTCCGATAACCTTTTTAACTCTTTCTGTTCTAATCCTATCATCACGATTATAATATTTTCTTCTACTTCTTTTTCTTTCTCATTGTACCATAAATCCATATAATAGTCCATATTCACTTCATATATTATAAAGTTATCCGCATAGATTTTCCCCTTTTCATTTTTTACCATATACTTGTTTATTTTCCCATTTCCTTTGCCTAACTCATATGATAAGTTTACCTGGATATATTTCATATTTCCATCATATTCTTTTCCCACTAATATATCATGTGTATATATATCACATAGATATGCTAGATTCCTATAATGTACATACTCTTTATTATTCGCATTTACTTCAACATTTATTTTCCCTATATTGGTTTTTAGTATTATATCTAATCTTTGTCCTTTTATATGTAGATTATCTTTTAATCTTTCACTATTTAAAATTTGCATTTCTTCTATTTTAATATTTATTATTTTTTCTAATATTAATTTTAATATATCATGATTTTCTTCTTTTAACATGACCTCTTTAAAAGCTCGGTCGTATTTTCCTGAGTACCACATATTATTACCTCCCTATTATATCTTTATTGTTTTTAGAGTCTTTTCCTTTTTTATTTTTATTTTTTTGCAAAAAGTTGTGTTAAACTTTATGACTGATTAATGTATTCAGCATATGCAATATTTAAATCAATAGGCATTTTAATTG
>CANRJK010000037.1 GCA_947630955.1 uncultured Bacilli bacterium
TAATTCATATATTCCTTTCCCATTGGTGTCTGATGAAATAGCACCAAAATCAATTCCTGTTTCGGATTCTACATACATACTACTAGTGTTATCCATATCTGATTCATGTTTCATCATATCATATAGTTTACCATTTGGCACGTAATCTTTTAAGACATTTAAATCAGCTGTTACTTTTAAATTTGATTGTAAGGCACTATAGCCGATACTACTCGTTAACGTTACTATGAATATTATTAATAATATCATCAGATTTTTATTTTTTACTCGTTTCATATACCCTCCATCTGTCCTTAAGTAATATACTTAAGGACATTTAACTTGTTGAAAATAAAGGGTATAAAAGGTACTTAGTAAAAAAATAATTTTATTTTCTATATGAAACTGTTTATTAAAAAAAGCTTTATTTATAAGGTTAATAATGGTATAATTTTATTAACGATAGTTGACTTAAGTATATTACTTAAGGAATAAAAATAGATGGATTTTTTATTTATTCTCCATCTATTTTTTTATGCATAATTTCTTTATATTCATTAACACCTGGTTGATCATAATAATTAACATTTAAAAGATAACTACCAAGCATTGCACTCATTTCAAAAAAGAAAATTAAATAACCGATATTTTTAGGATTTAGTTTATCTATTTCAATAA
Organism: uncultured Bacilli bacterium; assembly: GCA_947630955.1. GTDB lineage: Bacteria > Bacillota_I > Bacilli_A > RF39 > UBA660 > UBA5578. Next base: position 658 of record CANRJK010000037.1, read on the forward strand.
TATTAGTCATTGTATGTGGATAATGAGCTTTAATGACACTATCCATAGCAGTTTTATTTAGTTCAGATAATGTCTGTTTAAAACCAGGCACTTTTATATCATAGTTACTTCCAGTATAGATTGTTGTTGAAAAAATAATAGGGGTTCCTTCTTGATAAAACTGTCCTAAAGAGTGTAAATCACGAGTATTAACAGTTGATATAGGGAGTATGCCTTTATTATTTTTTCCTTGTGATTCAGCAAATAATTGTTTTAACCATTCTGTAAAATAATATAACTTTGGTTCATATATATCAAATGATTCAATGAATTTATTACTTTTATACATTTGATTTCTTATGTTTACATATTCAAAACAATTATGCAAATTTTGTTTAGCTTCTCTAGCGCCTGTTAATAATTCGTCAATATCAATACCTGCTACAGCAATAGGAAGTAGTCCTACAGCAGTCAATACTGAGTATCTTCCACCAATGTCATTTGGTATGTAAAGGCATCTTAAATTATGTTCTTTAGCTAACTTAAATAGGTTATTTTCTCTATTTTCCGTTGTAACAATTATTCTTTCATTAAAGTTATCATATGTCTTTTGCATGTATTCTAATAAAATATTAAAGGTAACTAAAGTTTCTAATGTTGTTCCACTTTTAGATATAACATTAATATAGGTACTCTTATTTTTTATATAATTTAATAGTTCCGTTATATAATCAGATGATAAATCGTGTCCAGCAAAAATAATTTCTGGAGTTGAGTTATTAAAACAAGGAGTTAAAGCTTCTATAACAGCTTTAGATCCAAGGTATGAACCTCCTATTCCAATAACGATAAAGATATCTGCTTTTTCTTTTATTTCATGCGCTAATTGTTTTATTTGATTATTATCATCTTTTAAATCATACCAACCAGCCATCTTTTTTTCATGTAAAAAAGCGTCGTAACATTTTACTACATCATCAACTGATGAGGTTGGTGTAATAAAGTTTTTAAAATTAAATTTAATCATACAAAACTCCTTTACTACTTTCAAGCAAATTGTAACATAAATACTATTAAATGACAAATAAAAATTTTTAAACTACTGCTTAAAAATTTTTTTCTTATTTAGATATTCTGTATAAAACATTAACCAAATTAAAGATATACATATTCCTGCAATAATATCACTAAAATAATGAACACCTAAATAAACACGACTTATAGGTATAGTGATAATGATGAGACTGAATAAGGTAATAATTAATTTTTTAACTATATTTTTTAAGTTACTATGATATATATAATAAATCAACAGACCATATGCTGATATAGCTACAGCAGAATGACCACTAGGAAAGCTATAACCTTTTTCCGTTATCATATTTATACCAATAGGTCTTTCACGCATAAAAATATTTTTTAAAATAATATTAATAATTAAAATGCCTAAAATATTTATTAAAAAGTATAATCCTTTTTTTCGGTTAGTAAGAAAAATTATTAAGATTAATAAAATAGTACCTATAATACCACCTAGAAAAGTAAAAAGTTTAAAAAAGTTCGTAACGATTGGTTGTTTTATACTTATAATTATCTTATAGAAGAAAGAGTCTATATCTTCTAACTTTAAAGTGTAATATTTGACTATTAATGTTAAAAAAATTAAAGAAGCTAGGAAAATAATAATTTTCTTTTTATAACTCATTTATTAGTATTATGATAATAATTAAATTCAGCTAATTGTTCACAAACCCAATCTAATTGATCATAATTATCATCATCTTTCTTTCTTTCAATTAAATTAATTACTTCATTAATAGTCTGACATTTTTGATAATCAATATTATATTTTTGTAAGATGTCTATTTGTTCACCTGTTAAAACAATATTATTATGTCTATATTTGATAAATCTATTTTCTATTTCTTTCATATCTATATCCATATTTCACCTATATTATTTATTTTCTAATAATTTTTCTACAGCCATCATAATAGCTATTCGACCATAAGAATATGTTAAACTGCCTTGTTGATAAGCAATAAACGGTTCTCTAATTGGTCCATCACATGATAATTCTATCGATGATCCTTGCGTAAATGCTCCTGCGGCCATAATAACCTTATCGTCATAACCAGGCATATTCCATGGTTCTGGTAAAACAAATGAGTCTATTGGTGATGCTGACTGAATTGCTTGGCAATATTTAATTAAATCTTGTTCATTCCCAAAGATAATGTTTTGAACTATATCTGCTCTTTTTTCATTCCATTTAGGATCGACATTATAACCTAAGTCTTCTAATACCTTACTAGTTAAAATAGCTGTTTTTAAACTACTAGCTACAACACTTGGAGCCATAAATAGGCCTTGTAAAAGAGCCTTATTTATTCCTAAAGTAGGACCTACTTCTCTACCTTCACCTGGTAAAGTTAATCTTTCACCCGCTAAATCTACCAATTCTTTTTTTCCAGCTATATATGCACCATTAGGAGCAATACCACCACCTAAATTTTTAATTAATGAGCCAACAACAATATCTGCGCCTACTTCTGCTGGTTCTTTCTCTTGAACAAATTCACAATAACAATTATCAACCATAACAATTATATCTTGATCAATTTGTTTAATAAGCTTAATTACTTTCTCTAGTTTATCTATAGTTATACTTTTTCTTGTTGAATAGCCTTTAGATCTTTGAATTTCAATTAGTTTTACTTTATTCTTCTTTAGATAATCACTTATTTTATCATAATCAAAATCATCATTAACTAAATCTATTTCTTCATATTTTATCCCAAATGATTTTAAAGAACTATCATTATTTTTTATACCTATAACCTCATGTAGAGTATCATATGGTGTTCCTGTTATACTTAACATTAAATCATTAGGTCTTAAAAAAGCAAATAAAGCAACACTTAAAGCATGGCTACCTGATATAAATTGACTTCTTACTAAGGCATCAGGAGCTTTTAATACTTCAGCAAATATTTTTTCGATTACTTCACGACCTAAATCATCATAACCATAACCTGTTGTAGTTTCAAAATGATTTGTTGAGACACGATGATGACGAAAAGCATTTAAAACTTTTAAACTATTTTGGTTACATAATTCATCAATTTTTTGAAATTCACTTTGAAGTGCTTTTTCAGCTTTATTTATCATATTATAAGTTTTTTGACTTATCATTTTACTCCTCCATCTACTCTAATGACTGTACCATTAATATAACTTGCTTCATCAGTAGTTAAAAAGTAAATAACATTGGCAATCTCTTCTGGTTTAGCAAAACGTCCAAGAAGAATTTTAGAACTTTCATCTTTGATATATTCTTTATCTAAGTTTCTATTCATATCAGTCATAACCCAGCCTGAAGCTATAGCATTAACACGAATATCAGGTGCATAAACTGAAGCTAGATTATGCATAAGGGAAATTAAACCTGCTTTTGATGCATCATAATCAAGTCCATATGAATAGTAAGTATCTATACCATTTGTTGATGAAACCATAATAATAGAACTTCCTTTAGGCATATATTTAGCACATGCTCTAGATAGAAAAAAAGGTCCTACAAGATTGACATCTAATATCTTCATAAAATTATCTTTAGTCTTATCTTCAATAACTGAATCTATAGCAAGGCCAGCATTATTAACTAATACATCAATATGACCATAATGTTTAATTACTTCTTCTACCATATTATTAATGTCTGTTTCATTACTAATATCTGCTTTAATTATTGTTGCATCACTTCCATATTGTTTAACAGTATCTAGTATTTTTAAAGCCTCTTGCTTACTAGTATTATAGTTAATAACAACATCATAACCTTCTTTAGCAAATTTAATAGCTGTATTAGCACCTATACCTTTAGATGCACCGGTAATTAAAACAACTTTTTTATCCATAGAACACCTCTTAACTCATTATATCAAAAAAAAGATAATTTTTTTATCTTTTTCTTTAATAACAAATATTTAACTTCTTATGATTTCATTTTTTTATCAAAAGCTAAACGTAATAATAAAGCATAATCTGATCCTAAGTTTTCCACTTTTTCAATTCGTTTTTCTTCTGCATCTATTTCATCATGATTAACCGTATTCCATACTATAGGACAAAAAGCCTTTTCATTATCTTCTTTACTAAGTAAAGCATTAAAAGATAAATGTAGAGCATAATTTTGATAATTTATAAAACTATGCATATGTTTACCTTCAAAAACTTTATCCATTAAACATGTACTTGCACTTACATTATTGTAATCTCTTATAAATTGTTCACATACCATATGACAATGTTTATAAATAATATATCTATCAATTCCTTTAAAAACAAGATTAGCTTTATAGACTCTAATTCGACCTAATTTAGTCCAAATTTCATAACCTTGCTTTATTGGTATTATTTGATTTACTGAAGGTAAACGTGACATACTTTCTACATCGTCAGTAAAACATAAATTAGGAATGATATATTGTAATTGAGCATGATAATTATAATTATATTTATCTAATAGTGGATAAATAATATTAATTAAATTGGTATTCATCAATTGAAACAAGCGATTAACACAACTTAATTCTTTGTCAAATTCTATAGTAAATCCTAGCTGCTTTTCTACCTCTTTAATAATTAGAGAAGCAATCATTTCATTTCTTGCATTAACTGCCTGCATTTCATTAAATTTAGCTACATACTTATTCATAATATCCCCCTTTAAACTTCGAAATATACTATCATTGTTATTCTTATTTGTCAAATTTATTTAAGGACTTTTTCTTTTCTTTTATCCATTAATAATAAACTTTTTTCAAATTGCCAAAGATAGTTACTATTAAAATCTTTATTCTTAAGTAAAAGGTTAATAAAAGTATCTACATCAATTGGTTTTAAATCTAATAATGAATAAGATAAAATTAGTGATGCATCATGATAATAATCTTCTTCTAACTTATAATTAATGTAAAATAAATAGTAATAAGTAGCTTTTAAATAAGTATATTTACCACTTTTAATATAATGCATAAAAAAAGTTTTTGCTTCAGCATATTTTTTTAATTTATATAAAATAGTTCCTGCTTTATACAAGAAATAATAATTATTTGTCTTCATAAAATAGTTATTACATTTTTCTAAAGCTTGTTGATAATTTTTAGTAGCTATTAAATTGTCTATTTCAAAGTTTAATTGTGTATATTTCATAATATCATCATCGTGACCTATATTCTCCCTTATGATGTTTTCATAATACTCTATTTTTTTATTTTCTTTAGTTAGTTTTTTTACTTCATTTAAATAAAACATTGATTGGTCATAATTAGCATATACTAAATTTATTTCTATTAAAGAAAATAATAACTCTATATTATTGGGTTTTAAAGTATAAAGTTTATTTAATAGTAAATAATCGTAACCCGAATTACTGCTAATAAATAGTTCCTTTTCTAATGCATTTACCTCTTCTTTATTAGCTTCTTTTTCATATACTTTTTTAAGTAATTGTTCAAGGTATGATAAGTCAATATGATAATTTTTTCTTTGAATTAATTTACAACAAATATCTAAGTGCTTTAAAGCTTTTAAATAATGATGATGATTTATTTTTTCAATTAATAGATGGTAATTACAGATTAATGGTTGATAAGAAATATTTTGTCCTAAAATAGTATTTTGCTCATTAATTTCAAAATCATTATAATCTAGTAAATGATGTAGAAGACAAATATATATATCACAACTTATACCACTATATTTTTCATATAACTGAATATTTTCTAAAGCCTCTTGGTACTGATTTTCAACTACATTTATTTTAAATAATCCATGATAAGAAGCTGCTTTCTTTTCATTTAACATTTTAGCCTTAAAAAAACTCTCTTTAGCGCTCTTATAATCTTTTTTTAATAAATTAATTTTACCAAAAAAAATATACGATTCAGAATCATCGTAACTTGTTAATCGCATTAATTGCCTACATTTATATAATAAATTATCTAGATCAATAGCACTAAAATTTTTATTGGATAAACTCTTTTTTATTTCTAGTTTTAACTTGCTAATACAAATTAAAGCTTGATTATTTTTTATCATTTTTTCTACTCCTTTTTGTCCTTTAATATGATATTATTATCCTATTTCTTTTTTTGTCGAAATAAGTAGATTTATTTTTATAATTGACAAAAAAATAGTTAAATGTTAGTATATATAACATTAATCAAGTGGTGATTATATATGTTTAAATTTTTAAAAAGAAAAGATATTTTAACATCTTCAACTGATATTGGCTTAATCAGACAAAAAAATGAAGATTGTGTTACAACCTTATTTCATCCTCATAATAAAAGTATTAAATTATTAGCCGTAGCTGATGGAATTGGTGGTTATCCTAAAGGAGAAGTAGCATCTAAGTTTGTTATTGAATCACTAGAAGATTGGTTTATTCATGAAAAAATGGATATTCTAGGTTCCGCCAAAAAATGTACTCAAAAGCTATATGATGTTATTGTCAATATTAATAATATCTTATATTTAAATGAGTTTAAAAAATCCAAATGTGGAACAACTTTAACTTGTGCGATTGTTACTAAACAAGATACTATTATTGCGAATATAGGTGATTCTAGAGCTTACGCTATTATTAATGGAGAAATTAAGCAATTAACGAAAGATGATTCTTTAGTTTGGTCTTATTATGAATATGGCAAGATATCAAAGGATGAAATGCGTTTTCACAATTATAACAATTTAATTACTAAGTGTATTGGTCATGCTTATAATACTTACCCTACTATATTGAAGATTTCTAATAAAGATTATGATGGTCTTCTTTTACTTACTGATGGGGTTACAGATTGTCTTTCTGATGATAAAATCAAATTTATTGTAGGTAAAAATAATGGTAAAAATATTGCAAATAAATTAATTAACGAAGCTGTTTACCAACCACAAAATAATAATATACCGACAGGTCTTCAATTTAGTGATGTAAAAAATGGTAAAGATAATGCATCAGTAGCCTTATACATGAAATATAGCTCCTTATTATAGGAACTATATTTTTTATTCTTTTTTTTGAAAAACATCCAAAATAGAACTCTTAGTATGATTTTCTACATTATCTACATTAGAAACTGTTTCTAAATTATTCTTTTTGGTTGATGGCTTTACATCATCAAAATCAAAATGGATATCAAAATCTAATTCATCAAATAAATCATCTTTAATTAATGAATCATTAGTAACATTTTTAGGTTCATTATCACTATTATTATCTAATTCAAATTGATTTAATAACGATGAGAAAGAACTAACTTTTATAAATGGTTTATCTTCTTTTGGTGGTTCTATGATTTTCTTACTAGGTTCTTTATTTAAAACAGATATTTTTAAATCGAGCATTTTATTTATAAAATCATTAACTAATTTTTCTATTTGTGGCAAATTATCTAATTTATCATCCTTTTTTAAATTATCTATTGGTTTCTCTTGATTATCATTAATAAATTCTTGAATACTAATTAATTTCATCTTTAAATTTTCATCTTTAGTATCATAATAATTTATCCCCTGTGTTAAAAGGTTATTTATATTATTAATAATAAACTCATAGATAACATTATTCTCCATTATATCCCTCTTATTCTATTATTCTAATGATTCTAATTTATCAGCTCTTTTTTTAATTATATCCATCTGATGCTCAATAATATTTTTTTGGTCTTTAAGTTTATTTGTTTTAAATGATTTTCGATACTGATTCATGGATAGTGAAGAATTTATATCTTCAATATCTTTAACTGACGCAATAGATTTTTCTATTTTGTGCAAATCCTTTTCTAACAATTGATAGGCTCTTTGGTCTAAAAGACTTAAACCAGCCTCTTCATTACACAATTCTTCAATTGATAAGCTATATTCGTCTTTCAATTGTGACAAAGCTTCATCATATATATCATTAATATATATATCTTCGGCATATTTTTCTTTGTATGATTCTATTACACTATTAACATCTTCTAAACTAACATTATAATTATCAATTAAATAGTTATTCTGGTATTCTTTAATTTTTTGCTCATACAAAGGACTAGGGTGTTTGATCTTTTTTAATGAGATTTTTTGCCAAGCATTCCAAAGACTTTTCTCTAAGATGGAACAATAATGTTTATAATTTTTAGTATCATCATCTTTAATACTATACATTTTTTCTACTATTTCAGTATCTTTATCTTCATCATCAATTATGCTTAAAAATTCATCTAAATGGTGCAAAGAAGTAACTAATTTACGAGATTCTTCTTCAATAACTTCTTGAAGCAAATTAATTGATATTTTATCCGTATTAGTTGGATCTTTATGATTAATTTCAGCAATCACAAAATCCATATTCATTAATTTATCACTTAGTTTATCATATTCTTCTTTAATAAATTCATAAAACAATTCTAATCTGCGATTCGATATTAACTCATCTGGTTGGGCACACATGATATGATAAGCTTCACTACTAATATAATCGACACGCTGTCTTTCTTCGGCAACTAAATCATTTATTATATCTCTTATTTCCTTGTTACTATCGTCACTATTAATATTAAAGTTTATACCATCTAACATACTGTTTATTTCATCATTTAAATGATATAAATTTTCACATTCACTATCAATAACTTCCCTATTATCTTGCGTTCCTACTGCCGATTGCTTATTAAATAAGTCTTTTACATTTTGCGCCAAAGCATAAATTTTTTCACATTCATTTTCAATTGTTTGTCTTAAACTTTTGGTAGTGTTAGTTAAAGATTTCTTTACTGGTATTTTTTCATTTTCTTTAACTATTTGTTCAATATTATAACTTAAAGCTTTAGTCTTTTCACTAAGCAAATTAATAATTATGTTATCTTCACGTAATAAGTCATGAATTTTTGAAATAGATTTTAAATACTCATTAATTTCTTTTTCTTTCTGCTTATCATCTAATGAACTATTATTTTTTATATCATCAATTTGCGATTGATAGTAAGCAATAACTTTTTTTTGATATTTAATAATTGAATTTAAATTATTACTTAAAGATTTTATACTATTTTTATAATTATTATAAACCTTATCCATAGTATCCCTTCCATACTTTTACTAATATAATAATACACTATAAGTTGAAATTTTACAACTTAAAAAGAGGGCAAGCCTCTTTAGTAACGATCTAAATAATAGATGTATTTTATATCTTTGTTAATCATTTCGACTAATTGTTTTAAATTTAGTTTATCAAAATCTTTTTCTAATTCTTCTTTACCTCTTAAAACAATATCAAAACGATTAATCAAAATTTTATCAACAACTTCTATTCCAATCTCTTTTAAATAATTAATTGATGAAACAACTCTTTCAATATTCCATTCAGCATCATCAACCATTTGTTCAGAATTATTAAGTAAAATCTTTTTTAAAGCTTCTTCACTAATTCCACAATCTAACAAAAAATTCATAAATTACATATCCTTTCTGTTATATATTAAATCATGCAATGTATTAAATTCTTCTTTTGTTAAATAACTATCTTTAACAAGGCTGTAAAAAAGAGCTTGGTTTTTATCATCATATTTATTGATAAGCAAAGTACTATAATACTTTAAGACTTTTGGTCTTGAAATATATATTCCTTTTAAAAGATATTGAACTTTTTGTTTTTGACTATCTTTTTCTTCATTAATACTATCTAACCATTTAATTTCTTTTTCGTTAATAGCAACAGGAATATTTTCAATACTCAAATCTTTTAGATATGGTTGCATATCATCTTTAAATTCACTTGTAGTATCAAAATCACTTTCTTTAATATCTATTCCTTTTAATTGCAAATACTTAAATCTTAAAGCAACCATATAATTTGTTTCAAGTTGACTTCTAAAACGTTCAACATAATCATATTCTCCCGCTTCTATGTAACGATCTATTACGTACTCAAAGTCAGAAGTTGCCAAAGCTCGTGGTGATGGAAAGGCATTTTTATGATCACTTATAATACTCATATTATAAAGTTGTGTAGCCTCGACATTATGTCTAAATAATTCACTATTTACTCCTAAAACAGCTGGAGAATGACTAACTAACTTAGCTAATACTTCTGGATATTCTTGTTTAATAAACTTAAGATTGTCCATAAAATATTCGTAAGTTCCATCATCGTTTTGACTAGCAAAAACTCTTGGTACAGCAAAAATATCTGTTAAAGCTAAATTATTTTCTTTCGCTGTCATAATTAAATTATCCATAATCTTTGGAGTTGAATATACTAAAAGATAATATAATTGACTACATTTTATATCATTTATTTTCTTATCCAAACTTGTTTTGATAATGCCATCTGCATACTTCTTTACAAAAGTTAATTCTAAATGATTATCAATATAAGCTAACATTTCATTTAAATGTTCATAAGAAGTTACTGTTGCTAATTTATTAAGTAACTTATTTGGAAAAGCTTGATAATTAATGTTAAATTGTTCTAGTAGATTTTTAACTTTCGTAAGTTTCTGTTGCTTTTCACGTTGTTCTTCTTCATATAATTCTGTTAAATCAATAACCATTGTATCTTCTTTTACTTCATCTTGATGGTTGTTAATTTTTAAATTAGTTGCATTTAACACACAAATAACATTTTTTATATATTCATAATATTGTTTTTTCAAAATTAATAAATCGACAATGGTATTAAAATCATCAAGATCAAAATAATCTGTTACAGTACCATCTATTTTGTGTAAAGTTGTAGTTAGCATTTCGATCTTTTTAGTTATTTTTTCTTCACACTTTTGTTTATCTTTTATTTCGCGTTCGCTTTCTTTTATTTCTTCTTCTTTTAGTAAACTAATAAACTGTTCTATAGTAGATAATTCATCGTCATTAAATTCCATTTTTAATCCTTGCTTTTTACCTTTAATAACAGCTAATGGTATTGTTAAATTATCTATTTGTTCAGAAACGTAATTATCATCCCATACTTCGCTTAATATTTGTTCAATTTCCGTTGGATATAAGTCAATAAGACTATCATAATTATTACTAATCTTATCAATTAAACAACTTAAATTAACAAGTTTTTCATTAACCATTGTATTTTTTTCTTTGTCTTTTTCTAGTTGCTTTATTTGTTCTGTCAAAATACTCATTAAATATTCTCTTATTTCTTTAGTCATATTAATTTTTGGATCAATAGCGTTTTTACCTGCTTTTAAAAGTTTTAAATTATTCAAAGAAATCGCTACTAAAAAGCCATAAATATCTTCTTCAACTAAAATCTGACTTGGTGTTAAGACATCATAGTATTTAGATATATCATAAATAATTTGATCATTTTTTAAATGATTGATTAAAGATACTGTTAAATCTAATAAATGCGTAGTTTCTTGTGGTTGATAAGAAATCCCTTTTAAAGTTTCCAAATACTCTTGTAACTTATCACCTAATTTAGTAAAAAGAGCACTAGCTTGTTTATAACGTTTTGTTTCTTTTAATGATTCATTAACTTCAGATTCTAACATCCAATATTTTTTTGTTTCAATATCTTGTGAATCATATTCCCCAACAAAATAGTTTAAAAGAGCATTAAGTTCCTCTGTTTCTAATTCAATAAGTCCTTTAAAAGGATGTTTGGGATATTTAGACAAAATCTTTTCTATTTCTGTTTTTTTTGCATATTCTTCTAATTTACTTTGATAATTTAGACGCTTATAATCTAAAATTTCAACTAAACGACTTAACAATTCATCTACCCTTTTTACTCTCATAACGACACCTCGTATCATATACTTATATATTATCATTTATAAACAAAAAAAACAAGTTAATATAGGCCGTTAAACCACGTAAAAAGTTCATTATACTAAAAAAAAGAAGTACACAACGTTGTACACTAAGTTTTTTAATAATATATAATAACTTCCAAGTAATTTATTTGTCATATATTTTGATGCTTCTCTTGATACAATAAACGCACCTAAAACATCAATTCTTCCAAATTCTTTTATAACAGAATTTATCATATTTATAACTGCATTCTCATTTGGAATATCTGCTTTTATCACCAATGCTTTTGTTTGAAAGTTTTTCTCCACATATTCTTTCTATTTATTATCTTTTAAAACCTTTTCTACTTCATTAATTAACTCTTCTTTTTTAGGAATATAATAAGTATAAGTAGATGCAAAAACATTGTTTGAAAG
>CANRJK010000038.1 GCA_947630955.1 uncultured Bacilli bacterium
TTACAAACAATTTATGGAGATTGCTACTAAATTGGAAAACCATTATCGTGATATGCAAGATATGGAATTTACTATTCAAGAAGGAAAACTATATTTTTTACAAACACGTAATGGTAAGAGAACAGCTAAAGCAGCTATTCAAATCGCTTGTGATTTAGTTGATGAAGGAATGATTACTAAAGAGGAAGCTGTTTTACGTATTGAAGCTAAGTCTTTAGATCAATTATTGCATCCAACTTTCGACAATGATTCCTTAGCTTCTGGTGAAGTTATCGGTGAAGCATTACCTGCATCCCCTGGAGCCGCTGCTGGTAAGGTTGTATTTACTGCTGAAGAAGCTAAAGAACAAGGTATTGGTGGTAAAGGTGAAAGAGTTATTTTAGTTCGTCTTGAAACAACACCAGAAGATATCGAAGGTATGGTAGCAGCTCAAGGTATTTTAACTGTTCGTGGTGGTATGACAAGTCATGCAGCTGTAGTAGCTCGTGGTATGGGTACTTGTTGTGTATCAGGTTGTGGTGATATCACTATTGACGAAGAAGCTAAGACCTTTACTTTAGGTGGTTATACTTTTAAAGAAGGTGATTATATTTCTTTAGATGGTACAACTGGTAAAATTTATAAGGGTGATATTAAAACAGTAGAAGCAACTGTAAGTGGTAATTTTGGACGTATTATGCAATGGGCTGATGAAGTTCGTAAGTTAAAAGTGCGTACGAATGCTGATAACCCACGTGATACTAAAAAGGCTTTAGAATTGGGAGCTGAAGGTATTGGACTTTGTCGTACAGAACACATGTTCTTTGATGAGGAACGTATTCCAAAAATTAGAAAAATGATTTTATCTGATACAGTTGAGGAAAGAGAAAAAGCTCTTAATGAGTTAATTCCATTCCAAAAATCAGATTTTAAAGCTATGTATAAGGAATTAAATGGGCTTCCAATGACTGTTAGATATTTAGATCCACCATTACATGAATTCTTACCAACTGCTGAAGAAGATATTGTTGCGCTTGCTAATGATATGGGTGTATCAGTTGAAACATTAAAGAATAAATGTAATGAGTTACATGAATTTAATCCAATGATGGGTCACCGTGGATGTCGTTTAGCTGTTACATATCCAGAAATAGCTAAAATGCAAACACGTGCTTTAATTGAAGCAGCTATTGAAGTTAATGATGAAAATAATTTAAATATTGTTCCAGAAATTATGATTCCTTTAGTTGGTGAGGTTAAAGAATTAAAATTTGTTAAAGATATTGTTGTTGAAACAGCAGAACAAGTTAAAAAAGAGAAAAATTCTAATATCGAGTATCATATTGGAACAATGATTGAAATTCCACGTGCTGCTCTTACTGCTGATAAAATAGCCGAAGAAGCAGAATTCTTCTCATTTGGAACTAACGATTTAACACAAATGACTTTTGGATTCTCACGTGATGATGCTGGCAAATTCTTAGATGCTTATTATAAAAATAAAATTTATGAATCAGATCCATTTGCTAAGCTAGATCAAACAGGTGTTGGTCAATTAATTCAAATGGCCGCTGATAAAGGTCGTAGTGTTCGCCCAGATATTAAATTAGGTATTTGTGGAGAACATGGTGGCGAACCAAGTAGCGTTGAATTCTGTCATAAATTAGGATTAACTTATGTTTCATGTAGTCCTTTTAGAGTTCCAATTGCTAGATTAGCTGCAGCTCAAGCCGCAATAAATGAAAAAAATGCAAAATAAACAATTATGATTAAATTATTATTATTATTATTATTAGACTAAGATAGATATAGCTTTGTTTAATAATAAAATTATAGTATATTTATATTGCACTTGAAAAAGTGTGAAAATGTTTTTCGCTTCTGGATGGTGCGACTAATAAATGATTTCAGGCGACAATGTTTTTCGCTTCCAGGTGGTGTGAATAATAAATGATCCTGGTTGAAAATGTAGAAAAGCTTCATCGTAAGATGGAGTTTTCTTTTGTTTTATGATATATTATTTATGAATTAAATGATAATAGGTGATAAATGTGGGCTTAATGGATACTGTAATTGATATTTTTAGGTTTAAAGATACTATTTTCTATAAAGAAAATAGTGATTTACAAAATAGGTATGATGCCTTAAAAAAACTAAATGAAGAATATCCGAATAATAATGAACTTTTAAGCGAGTTGTTTATTATTAAAAAAGGCTTAGTTGGAGAAAATAAAATATCTTATTAATTAAAAAAAGCCCATATAGGAATGTATGTACTTAGGGATGTAAAGTTTAAATATGAAGATTTAACTGCCCAAATAGATTACATTGTAATTACTCCTGTTTATACATATTATATCGAATGTAAAAACTTGATTGGTAATATTAGAGTAACGGAAAAAGGAGATTTTATAAGAGATTTTTCTATTAATGGTAAAAAGATAAAAAAAGGAATATATTCTCCTTTAAGACAGGTTGAAGCGCAAAGAGAGGTAATAAGAAAAATTTGGGAAACTAAAGTGTCTAAGGCAACAAAATTATTTGCTTCTAATAAATTTGATTATTATAGGAAAGTTTTAGTCATTGTTGCTAATCAAGAAACTATTTTGAATACTGACAGAGCTCCTAAAGATATTAAATATAAAATATTAAGAGCAGATGCTTTAGTAAGACAAATTGAATATGATTTAAATCATAGGAATAGTAATGATTATTTAGATTCAAAAAAAGAGATGGAAAAGATGGCACAATTTTATATTAATATATCGTCTAATGAAGAAATTAATTATTATGATTACTATAAAGATAGATATTGCAAAAATATTAATGTTTCTTTTAATGGTTGTTTAAAAGATAGATTAATTAAATTAAGAAAAAATAGATCTAACGAACTGAATTTACCTGCTTATTATGTATTTACTAATGATGAACTAGATAAATTAGTTGAAATTAAACCTAAAACAATTGAAGAGTTAAAAAAAGCTAATATATTATCTCCTATAAAGATTAAAAGGCATGGTGATGTAATAATTGAAGAAATAAATAAAATTAAAGTTTAATAAATTTACGAAAATAGAAATATTTTTGTTTACATATATTATTGTCGGCTAATGACAATGAAAATAAAGGTAAAATTTAACAAAAAGTTTTGGGAAACATCTTAACCATAGTATCAGTCGAAGTGAAAAATACGCAAAATATTTAATATAATATAATAATTATAGTTTTAGAAAAAAATAGTGGCAATGGCTTGTTTTAAAGAAAGAAAAGATGAAGAAAGATGATTTATAAAGAAGAAAAATTACCAGAAAAATATATTAAGTTTAATAATTTTTATTCTACTGATTACGATTATTTATTTGAAAACAAAATTAAAAGGCGAGGTTTATCTTATTATAATAATGGAAAAATAGAAAATTTAGTATATAAAAACAATACATATTCTGCAGATGTAATAGGAGCAAAAGTATATAAAGTAAAACTTAAAATAGAAAATAATGTTTTAACTGAAATAAGTTGTACTTGCCCTTATCATAATGATACAAATAAATATTGCAAGCATGTATATGCTCTTTTATTAGCGGTTAAAATGCAAAAAGAACGAATTGAACTTATTAAATATATTAATAAATATAAAAGTAATATTTCATATTTAATTAAAAAAATGGATGATATAATTGAAAGTAATGTTAAATTATTATACTCGTATGAGGTTGAATGGTTTAAAGAAAGAGAGTTAAATTACAAGAAAACTATTAAATCCTTTCAAGAAAATGAAAAATTAAAAGATTTTGAATTATATAATATATTACGAGAATTAAATTATTTTTTTAATATGCTTTGTAATGACTTAAATGAACTAAATGAAAGAATAGAGAATAATAAACAAGAATTGGAAAAAAGAAGACAGGAAGAAAAAAACCACCATATCGATACATTTACATATACCACTGATGAAAGTCAGATTTTTGATGCAATTGATCATAACTTATCTGATATTGACTTAAAGACTTTGTATCAAATAAAAGAAAAATTAGAAAGTACGAATGATGATACAGAACTAATAGATAAAGCTATCGTTAATAGAAAAAAGAAAAATTTGATAGAAAAAGAGCAGTTAAAAAAATTAAGGAAACAGGAAAAAATAGAAAGTCATCTATCTTTTGGCGAAAAATTATTTGGAGTACTTTTAGGTCTATTTAGTAATAAGAAAAATAAAAAAGCTAAAAGAATGGATTATTTAATGCCTTGGGAGCAAGAAGAAGTAAATAAAGGAAATTATGATTCTTGGAATTTTGAAGAAGAAGAATTAGAAGATGATGATTATTATTCAGAAGATGATTAATAATCTTTTTTTGGGGTGTTACAATTATCATTAAAGCCTGTTTTGTTATTCTTAAAGCATATATATATTTAGATATTACTGATGAAATTAAATGATATATTATTTAATAATTATAATATTAGAAAAAATGTTAGTGAAGACAAATACATTATTATAAAATGATTTTTTACATGTATTAATTCGAGTGATATAGACTATAAGATAAGTTGCAATTTTTAATTTTTATGTTATAATAGCGTGCGTGATGTGACTATGAGTGAAAAAGAAAAAACAATTGAATTTATGGATAAATTAGTAGAAGCAGAGGATATAATTGGTGAATATATTAAGGATGCCAACCATTGTTGCCTAGTAGATGTTGTTAAAAAAAGATTTGTAGGTATTGAAAAAAATTGTGAGTTAGTAAAGATAGATCCTAAAGATTTTGCACAAAATCCTTATATTAAAAATATTAATATAGGTGATTGGCAAGTTGGGGATGTTTGGCTAAACAAATTTAGAATTTATGAAGCTAAACATACTTATGTTAATGGTTCAAGAACAAGAGATCCAAAAACATTAACAACAAGATATAGTTTTTGTTATTTTGATGAAGATACCCATTACCCATCTTTAGGTAAAACAACTCCAATGAGTAAATGGATGGGTGTTGAACCAGCTGAAATAAATACTTTCGCATCTTTTATTGCAGAAGCAAAAGGAAATGTTTTATTAATGGGTTGTGGTTTAGCTTATGTAGCTTATATGTTATCTTTAAAAGCTGACGTAAATGAAATAACCATTGTAGAATTAGATCCAAATGTTATTATGATGTTTCAAAAATATTTAAAACCACAGATGAATGATAAAATAAAAATTATGCATGGTGATGCTATCAAAATTTTACAATATGCTGATATATCTAAATATCAATATTGTAGTGTTGATATTTGGCATGGAGCAATGGATATGTTTCCAATTTATTTAAAATGTTTATTAACAGAACAAAGACATCCAAAAACTAAGTTTCATTATTGGTTAGAAGAAGATTTACATGTTGCTTTAGAATGTATATGGATACAACTAATGAAACCTTTTATTATGGATGAATTAAAAAACGAATATTTAGGAATTTTCGATGATATTTTAAAAATGCAAAATATTAAAACAGTTGAAGATATAAGAAATTTTTTACTTGCTGATAAAAGGCCTATTATTAGAAAGTGGATTATGGATAATCCAAATGAAGCATATAACACTAATTTAGTTAAAATATTAGCAAAATTTTAATTTGTATATTATTGAAAGGTTAAATAAATTTTAACCTTTTTAGTTGTTATTTATAATTAGTCAAACAATAAAATATAAAAAATAAAATAATTGTGATAAAATAATGATGATGATTATTTATCATTATTGAAAGAAGGTATAATATGTGTACAGCAATAACATATAACACAAAAGATCATTATTTTGGAAGAAATTTAGACTTAGAGTATTCATACAAAGAAACAGTTACAATAACCCCAAGAAATTATCCTTTTAAATTTCGAAAAGTAAAAGAGATTAATAGTCATTATGCTATGATTGGAATGGCATATGTAGCTGCTGATTATCCTTTATATTATGATGCTATTAATGAAAAAGGATTAGCAATGGCAGGATTAAACTTTCCTAAAAATGCTGATTATAAAGAAGAAAAAGATGGTAAAGATAATATAGCGCCTTTTGAATTTATTCCTTGGGTTTTATCACAGTGTTCTAATCTTGAAGAAGCTAGAGAATTATTGAGTAGAATAAATTTAACTAATATCAATTTTAGTGAGCAATTAAAGGTTTCACCATTACACTGGATTATTGCGGATAAAAAAGAGGCAATAACAGTAGAGTGCGTTAGTGATGGTTTAAAAATATATGACAATCCTGTAGGTGTTTTAACTAATAATCCAACTTTTGATATTCATATGTTTAACTTAAATAATTACATGAATTTATCAATTGAACCACCAATTAATAATTTTTCTAAAAAATTAAATTTAGAAACATATAGTCGTGGCATGGGAGCTTTAGGATTACCAGGAGATTTATCTTCTGCTTCAAGATTTGTTAAAGCTACTTTTACTAAGATGAATTCTTTATCAGGTGATAGTGAAGAAGAAAGTATTAGCCAATTTTTTCATATCTTAGGTTCTGTCTATCAACAAAGAGGTTGTGTTCACATGGGTGAAGATAAGTATGAAATAACAATATATAGTTCTTGTTGTAATCTAGATAAAGGAATATACTATTATACGACATATGAAAATAGTCAAATTACAGGAATTGATATGTATAAGGAAGATTTAGATAGTAATCATTTGATTAATTATGATTTAATTAAAAAACAACAAATATTAATTCAAAATTAAAAAATATAAAATACTATGATTATATTTCCTAGTTTTTGAATAAAATGAAATAGTTATTGGTAAAATAATTTATTAATTTTGTTATTGTGTTATTTTTTGTGCTATAATACTTAGTACCAATTGAATTTATTTATGTAATTAGAAAATTTTATGAATATAAATAGGAGGTTTATTGATGATTTTTTTTGAGAAGAAGGAAGCCACAGACCTTATTACATCAATTGTAGCTAATAAAGTTGGTATTAGGGCGTTTGATGAATCCGTTGTTGGTTGTTGTTTATATGCTTATTATGATGATGGTTATAATATTGATATTATTACTTTTAAAGATGATGTCTTATATTCAAATGTAAAAACTTTTGTCGTAGATGATATAAAATTTACGGAGTATATTGTTAATAGTTCTAATATTTGTAAAAATAATGATTTATTATCTGGAATGATTTTATATGATCCTAAAAGTCATTTAGGTAGTATTAAAGAGAGTATTTTAAGCCGAAGAAAAGTTATTAAGGCAAGCAATGAATTAGTTTTTGATGATGTTTTTATATCGACTTTACAAAAGAAGCTAAAAGAAGTTGGTACTGAAAGAAATTTAAGTGAAGATATCGTGAATTTAAAGAAATTTCTTTTATTATCCGATTCATATACAGCTTTACTTTCTAATAATATTAGCTTGAAAAATTTAGTTAATAGTCTTAATTATACTTTTTTTGAATCGATTGAAGATAATAGATATGCTTTAGCTTATGCCGCATATAAGTTTGATAATGCTTTAAGTAATAACAATGTTATTAGACAGTGTCAAGAGAAAATGTTAGTTAAAAGTTAAAAAAGGTGCTTTATGGTTTACTTTAAAGCTCTTTTTTATTATAATTATATTGGTGATACAATGAAGATTTTGTGTGTAGGTCATAGTGCTTATGATATAACAACACCATTAGATGCTTTTCCAATTGAAAATACGAAAAATAGAGTTCATGAACGAATAGAGTGTGGTGGTGGTCCAGCTGGTAATGCAGCATATTTACTAGCAAAATGGGGGTTAGATGTATATTTTGCTGGAATTGTTGGCAATGATTTATATGGTAAGAGAATTAGAGATGAATTTAGAAAAGTTGGTGTTAATACTGATTATTTACAACTTAGTGATGAACATATAACGACGACAAGCCATATCATTGCAAATAGGTCAAATGGAAGTCGAACAATTCTTACTTATCGTCCAAGTGATATGAAAATGACTGATATTGATATCGATATAAATCCTGATATTATTTTAATCGATGGTCAAGAATATGAGATGTCAAAGAAGTTAATAGAACAATATCCAGATGCTGTTGTTATTATTGATGCCGGAAGAGATCGTAAAGAAGTTAAAGATTTATGTTATATGGCTGATTATATTGTCTGTTCTAAAGACTTTATGGAATTAGTAAGTGGAACATCAATTCGTGATCAAGAAAGTTTAGAAAAGGCTTTTAATACATTAGAAAATGAGTTTAATACGAATATTATTGTTACTTTGGAAGCTGAAGGTTGTGCATATAAAAATAACGGAGAAATAATAGTTGTTCCTTCTGTTCGTGTTAAAGCGATTGATTCAACTGG
This sequence comes from uncultured Bacilli bacterium, assembly GCA_947630955.1. Lineage (GTDB taxonomy): Bacteria > Bacillota_I > Bacilli_A > RF39 > UBA660 > UBA5578. Next base: position 8,323 of record CANRJK010000038.1, read on the forward strand.
AGCCGGAGATATATTTCATGGGGCTTTTGTTTATGGTATTGCAAGTAATTGGTCACTTGAAAAAACGTTACGTTATGCCAATGTTGCCGGAGCAATGTCAGTGACACGTATTGGTGGTCGTAATTCAATTTTTTCAAAAGAAGAAATGGATGAAGTTTTTAATGAAATTAAATGAAATCCTTTTTACTTCATCATTACCAACTTTAGATTTACATGGTTATGATACCGGTTATGCCACAATTAAAATAAATGAATTTATTAAGGATAATTTTATTATGGGTAATGTTAATGTTGCGATTATTCATGGTATAGGTAGTGGAATTATCAAAAGATTAACGCACGATGTCTTAAAAAGAAATAATTATGTCGAAGATTTTCAAATTTTTCGTGACAATGTTGGCTGCACAATTGTTGAGCTAAAACATAAATAATTATTGACTTTTTTTCAAAAAAATGATACTATAATTCACATCTTATTACAAGAGGGGGGTCATTATGTACGAAGAACGTAGAGAAACTTTTTCAATAAAGGATATTATTTTACAAATTCTTTTGATTGTTTTGTTTGTTTTATTATTAGTTTGGATTTTCCCAACCAAAGGGTATATGCGTAAATTTTTTAATACTAATACTAAAGGTGAAACAACAGACAAAGTTGATGCAAGTGCTGATGCTAGCGATGAAGATATAAATTCTTTAGCTGTTTTATATAATCAAATATTTGCCGAAAATATTAGAACTATGAAAGAAGCAGCTGTTGGTTATTATACTAATGAACGATTACCACAAAAAGTTGGTGATACTGATAAATTAACTTTAAATGATATGTATGACAAACATCTTGTTTTAAAATTAACTGATAAAGATGGTAATGCTTGTGATGGTGAAAAATCATATGTTTCAATAACTAAATATGATGAAGAATACCAGATGAAAGTTAATTTAAGCTGTGGCAATCAGGAAGATTATATTATTGTTTATTTAGGATGTTATGATTATTGTGATGCGACGGGGGTTTGTGAAAAACAAGTTTCAACTTCAAATCCAACACCAAAACCTACGCCTACACCAACGCCAAGTTCAAAACCAACTCCAACTCCAAGTAAAAGATATGTTTGTGAGTATAAAAAAGTAACTGGTGGTAGTTGGGGAGATTATGGTGAATGGTCAGATTGGACGACGACACCACTTACAAGCAATGAAAATACACAAGTTGAAACAAAGACTGAAAAGGAAATAACTGGTTATACGACTGAGAAAATAAAAGTAGGAACTAAGACAGAGACTTATCTTAAAGGATACGATGAACAACAATATATATCTGGCTATAAAACAGAAACTTATCTTTCAGGTTATACAGTTAAAACTTATGTAAAAGACTATAAAGTTCAAAAATATATTACAGGTTATAAGAACGAAAAATATATAAAAGATTACGTAACTCAGAAATATGTATCTGGTCATAAGACTGAAAAATATTTAAAAGGATACAAGATGGAAAAGTATATTTCTGAATATGTAACAAAGAAAGTTAAGACAGGTACACAAAAGGTTCAAGTAGGAACAACTACTAAGACAACAAATGTTAAAGTTGCAGCTGGAACAACAAAAAAATATGTTTCATCAGGTAGTGGTTCTACTGTACCATCAAATGGTAATGGATATATTTATATTCAAACAGGTTCTAAAACATCTCAAAGTTGTTCAAGTTGTGCAACTAAAACAGTTTATACATGGGATAAATATGCTGTTGTTCAAGTTTATAAAACGGAAAAAAGAACTGAAAAAGTACCAGTTTATGAAGAACAAGCAATTTATGAGACAACTAAAGTACCAGTATATGCTACTAGAAAAGTAGAGGTATATGATACAAGAGAAGTAGAAATTTATAGCACAAAAAAGGTACCGGTATATAGTGTCAAGAAAACACCAATTTATGGAACGAAAAAAATACCTATATATGCAATAAGAAAATTACCAGCCTATAGTACAAGAAAAGTGCCAGTATTTAGCACGAAGAAAGTACCAGTTTATGGAACAAAAGAAACTTCAGTATATGAAGAAAGAAAAGTACCAAATTATAAAACTGTAATTTATTATCGTTCAAGAACAAGAGAATATGTTGGTGGAACTGAAGATATTAAATGGAGTACTTGTGATCCTGTTGATCAAAAATTAGTTGCTAAAGGTTACAAATTAACAGGTAAAAAGAAAGAAGCTTAATGTAAATATCAAACAGTAAAGGAGCTATATTTCGCTTCTTTTTGTTTGACAACGTTATTTTAATATGTTATCATAAAATTAGAATAAGAATAATATAATATTATAATAGGAAGGGGCTTGTCATGAAGAGCACATATTTATTTGACTATGTAAATGAAAATGAATTCAAGAAGCTAGAACGTTCAATAAAAAAATATAACATGCTTGCCTATAAGAAATTATATTTTGAATATTATCCATCATTAAAAGAGGGTAAGTTTTTAGGAAAATTAATAGCAACTAATAAAAGTAATGGTACTAAAACTTATGAGTTAAAATTACCAACTGATGCTTTATTTTCTAAGGTTCATGGTGATATAAAATTATATTATTTAGTGTATGAAAAAGAAAAAATAGTAATGTTAGATAAATTTGAACCAATGGATATTCTTAGTGAGGGACATGCTAGTGAATTAGTTACTTATAAAGGAGTTATGGTTTCCAAACAACATGCTGAAAAGGACATGTTTAAAATTAATTTATTAAATATGATTGATAAATAGAGGTTGTTAGCCTCTATTTTTTTATGTTATAATGAGTATGGTGATAATATGAAAAAAATAATGATATTATTTAGTTTTGTTGCACTTCTAACTTTAGTTGGTTGTCAAAATAGTCAGGAGAAAAGAAAGGAAGATGAATATATGACAGGAAAACATCATGTAGAAATTGAGGTTAAAGATTATGGAACTATAAAATTAGAATTAGATGCCGATGTAGCTCCAATTACTGTTACTAATTTTATTAATTTAGCTAAGAGTAAATTTTATGATGGCTTAACTTTTCATCGAATTATTTCTGGTTTTATGATTCAAGGTGGATCTTCTGATGGTACAAGTAATAGTACTGGTGGAAATACGATAAAAGGGGAATTTTCAAATAATGGTGTAAAAAATGATATATCACATAAAAGAGGTGTTATTTCTATGGCTCGTGCTAGTTCATATGACAGTGCCAGTACCCAATTCTTTATTGTTCATGAAGATTCGACGTTCTTGGATGGTGATTATGCTGCTTTTGGGCATGTTACTGATGGAATGGAAGTAATTGATGAAATATGTAAAAAAGTAAAAGTTGTAGATGATAATGGAACTGTTTTAAAAAATGATCAACCTAAAATTACTAAAGTGACAGTTATTGATTAGGAGAATGAAATGAAAATATTAGTTACTGGTGGATGTGGATATATTGGTTCTCATACGTGTGTTGAACTATTAAATAATGGATATGATGTAGTAGTAGTTGATAATCTATCTAATTCTAAGAAAGATGTAATAGATAAAATTGAAAAAATAACTAATAAACATATTAAATTCTATCAAGGAGATGTTTGTGATTACGCCTTTATAAATCGAATCTTTTCCCATCATAATATCGATGCTGTTATTCATTTTGCCGGTTTAAAAGCTGTAGGCGAATCAGTTAAACAACCACTCCGTTATTACCGTAATAACATTGATTCAACACTTAATCTACTGGAAGTAATGCAAAAATATAATTGCAAAAAAATTGTTTTTTCATCTAGTGCTACAGTTTATGGTAATCCCAAAGAATTACCTATTAAAGAAGACTTCCCTTTAAATACTACTAATCCTTATGGTTCTACTAAATTATATATTGAAGGTATTTTAAAAGATTTATATATATCTGATAATGATTGGCATATTATAATTTTACGTTATTTTAATCCAATAGGAGCTCATCCAAGTGGTT
>CANRJK010000039.1 GCA_947630955.1 uncultured Bacilli bacterium
ATCAAAAGAAAAGCCTAATTTCAATAAAAATTAAACTTTTTTCTTTTCTTCAACTGTCAAACTCGGGTTATATCACAAAATATTATATTTGTTTCAAATATTAATAATTATTATTAAATTTTAACTTATTTCTTATAATAAATATTTTTTTATTATCTTAAAAATTGTATGTTTCTCAATATTATGTTATTATATTGGACATTCAAAGGTTGGTTTTAGTTTATGCAAGAAATTAAATTAAATGATATTAATCTAGATAAATTTGAAAAATGTAAAATTCAGGGAACAAAAAGTATTACATATTATAATGAAAACTATTGTATAAAAATATTAGATAGATTTTTTTCTTGTGAAAGTTACTGTGATACTTTATATAAAAAATTAACAGAGTTGGATGGCATTATTTTAGATGATGTTTTAATGCCTAAAGCTTTAATTTTGTATAATGGCTTTTTAGTAGGCTATGTAATGGAGTATTTTAAAAATTCTATTAATGTTTTTGACTATTTAACAACTGGCAGATTTGTCAATTGTAAAGAAATTTTTAAAATAACAAAACAAGCTAGTTTAATTCTAAGAAAAGTACATAAAGCAGGAATTATTTATCAAGATTTATCTTTTGAAAATATTTTAATTAATGATGAAGGAATTATAAAATATTCAGATATCGAAGGATGTACATTTAAAAGCTATGAGGCAATATTTATTTCACGACTACTAAAACGTTTTTTATCTGATTATAAAAATGAACCATTTTTTCAACCATCACAAAATATGGATAGAATTTCTTTTATCTTATCATTTTATTCAGTTATATATTTACAAGAATTACAAAAATTATCTAAAAGAAAATATCATGCTTTAGCGGATAAGATATCGACACTAAAAAACTGTGATAAATATGCTGAAATGCTTTTAAAAAGCGCTAGTTTACCTGAGATTCCGTATCTTAATGAAGTAATAAATGAGAATGATAATTATGTAATAGATAGAGAAAAGCAAATAACTTTTAAAGAAAAAATATTTAGGATGTTTTCATAAAATAAATTTATTAAATCAAAATTAAAAAAATTAATTAATTTATAAAAACTTATGATAAAATTATAATGAGGTGTTGTTAATGCTATATCCATTTAAAATCTTGAATAAGAAAAAATATATTTTATGTTTTATAAACGCATTTTTAGAAAATTTATGTTTGTATATTATGCCTGTTATATTATCTATTTTCTTAACTATTCCTTTTAGTTTAGAAAAATTTAAGTGGTTAATTATTTTTACAATAACTATCAAGGTTTTGGAAATATTTTTTAATGTTTTATGGAATATTAAGGCAGAACCATTTCTTGAAGAAAGTAAAAAAGACTTACAAATATCTTATTTTAAGAGAATTTGTAATATGAATATTTCTAGAATAAATAACACGCATACTGGTTATTTAAAAAAACAATTAGATATAATAAGTGAAGAAACAATTGCTCTTTTAGATGAAATGATGATGACGATAAATGGTTTTTGTATTGCTATTACTATTTTTTTAATTCAAGTTTACACGCAAAGTCATCTTATGTTTGTTGTCTGCTTATTTTTTACAATTATCATTGTTGTTTATAATGTTGTAATTACTAAATCAAATGTTAAAATACAAGAAGAGTATAATGATAAAAATGCAAAATATAATGCAACTTCTGTTGACTTTTTGCAAAATGTAAAAATTGTAAAAAATTTTGATGCTTTAAATTATGCTACCAATACTATGGACAAAAAATTTAAAGTAGTTAGAAAGTCTTTAAAAAAATCTAGTATTTTTCGTTCTATGCGATCTGATGGTATTAATGCCTTAGTTTACCTAATGTATGCAATTATACTAATAAGTTTATTTTTCAGAATGAAAAATGGTGAGAATGTCTTTAGTTATTTAGTTTTTTATTCTTCTATGTTTAATGGTTTAAATGTGGAATTAAGAGGTGTAGCTGCTTTATTCATACATTATAATAAATTTAAATCCGCCAACAATCAAATTGAAAAAATGATTATAGAAGAAGAACCACAAAATAAAATTAGAAATTGGGAAAATATAACTATTAAAAATATTGAATTTAAGTATAATGACGAAAGCAACAATATTATTAAAATTCCAAACTTTTCCTTAAACAAAAAAGACAAAGTCAGTATTATTGGAGAATCTGGTCAAGGTAAATCTACTTTTCTTTCATTATTTTGTAGATTTTATAATGTTAATGATAACAATTACTTGACTGATAATACTCCTACATCTAAAGTTCCTGATGTTGCTTATATTTCTCAAGAAACTGATTTATTCGATTTAACTATTAAAGAAAATTTGTGCTTAGGCAAAAAGATTTCAACGGAAGTCCTTAATGAGTATTTAAAAGATGCTGGGTTATATGATTGGGTTAATAGCTTAGAAAAAGGCATGGATACTCTTGTTGGTGAAAAAGGCGTAAAATTATCAGCTGGACAAAAACAAAGGTTAAATATAATTAGAGGTATTTTATTAGATAAAGAAATTTATATTTTAGATGAACCTACTTCCAATTTAGATACTATATCAGAAAATAAAATTTATGATATGATAAACAAATATTTAAAAGATAAAACTTGTCTTATTGTTACGCATAGATTAAAATTAACTGAAATGTGCAATAAACATTACTATTTTGATAAACGTGTTATGTTAGAGAAAAGAAATTTTAATTAATTCATATAAATAAAACATTTTTACAAATTAAAAAATTCATTATAAATTTTATGGGGGTTATGGGAATTATGAATAAAATTTATGTACAAAATTTGAGCTTTATTGTTACTAATAAATGTAATCTGAATTGTATGCATTGTTTAAGAGGCTGTAAAGATAATAAAACAATTAGTGACGAAGTTATTAAAGCTACACTAGATCAAATAACATCAATTGGTAATTTATGTATATGTGGTGGAGAGCCTACTTTAGCTACTAAACAAATGGAATCCATTTTTTACTATATAATTAAAAATAAAATAATTTTAGATCAAGTATCTATGACAATAAATGGAACATACTATAGTTTAGAATTTCTAAGATTATTAAATTATATTAATAATTATATCACTCAAGGTAAAGGGAAAAATAGGGTAGTATTTAAGATATCATATGATCAATATCATCTAAATGAAATTATAAAATTGGGAATAATAGAAGATTATTTAGATAATATTAAAAGATATTCTCAATCTGAATATTTTTATGGATTGCGTGAATTAGACTCTCATTTGAAATTATTTAAAGAAGGTAATGCAAAAGACTTAGAAGAAAGTTTGACAGTTGATTTAAGACCACTTGATATAGTAGCTACTTATGTTGGAAAAAATAGAAAATTTGATCAAGATGGATTATGTAATATTGGTCCTTTAATAGCTATTAATACTGAAGGCATAATAACAGAAGAAAATTCATCACTAGAACATCAACAAAATTTATATAATTATGGTAATGTTTTATCAAATTCTATTGAAGAAATATCATTAAATAGGGGAAAAGTATTAAAGCCAAACCAATGGAATAAAGAAACTAAAAGAATAATAAAGAAACATACAACTTATAATCGATAATTTAAATTAAGACTCGTATTACAAAATACGAGTCTTACATTTTATTATAAATAACTATCATTTATATATTTCATTAATTATTTAAAATTGTTTTATATCAGCAATCTATATAGTAATAATGAACTGTTAATTTTTTTATTTTTCCGTTAGTAATTTCTGTTTTATAACCAGCACCGTTTCTATATAAAGGAGTATTTACATCTTCTGGTCCATGAACTATAACTTCTTCTTTTTTCTGTTCCAGATAACTATCATAAGAATCCTTTAAAAGTTTTTTCATGAATGATTGAAATAGAATTTTTGATTCTGAATTATCTTTTTCTTTAGGTGCTGCAATTTGTCGAAGTAATTCCTCTTTAACTGCTTTAGCACTTACTTTACCTTTTACATTAGTTTCAAATATTTTTGAATAATCACTTTTTTCACATAAAAAATTCAAACAAGGATCCAAAACATATTCTTTATCATTAAATCTAAAACAAACCCATGAGTGGTAGTATTCTGGTGTTTTTTCACCAAATTTTAATATTCCTCTTTCAATATAGTCATCATCATTTAAAAAGACTATTGCTGATTCTGTAGTTTGCCAACACCAACCTTCAAGTTTTTCGGCATACATTAATTCAAATAAAGAACCATCATATTTACCTAATACCTCAATATGTAGGTTACTTAATTTACTCATTAAATACTCTACAACTTTTTTATCAATTATTTTTGATCTTAGTATTTTAAATTTTTCTTCTTCCGTTAATTGTTCTTCATAAATAGTTTTGCATAATATTTCATTAATTTCAAACATTTTCTTTTCCACCTTATCAAATTACTAAATTAAGATAAATCAATTAATTATTTAATTCTAAATAAAAGACATAAAATAAAAATTAATCGTTAGTAGTTATTTTAACATAAAAATTATGATAAAAATAATTATTGAAAATATTATTAGTATTATTCATTTTAATAATATAATTATAAATTTATTTTAAAAAAGAAGCAGCAATATGCTAGGCTACTTCTATAGTTTTTAAATATATTTAATATTAGTTTTAATTGTTAAATTAGTCATTCTTTTTATTAATGTTTTATTTAGTTTTGTTTCTTCTTCACCAAAATTTGCAAAAATTTGGTTGCTTTGATCTTCAAAACTTTCAGTTGTTAAACCAAATTCTTCTAACAATAGATTATAAGCTTGGCCTGTTATTTCAATTTCTTTTGTATCTTCATAACTTAATTCTTTACCATCCAATTGATTAAAGCGTTCTTCATATTCTCGAATTTTTTCTGCTCGATTTAATACCCAATTTGCCCCAGGTCCACCTACGACGCCAGGACGAGACATATATGGATTTCTTGCATCGTATAACGACTCTAATTTTCTCATTACTCTATCTAACTCAGCTTCGCGCAATTCTTTGTTTTCAAGCGTTTGAAATAATGAAATTTCTCCAATATTTAATGTCTTAAAACCACTAGACATTTTATCAATATTCAATCCTTTATAATAAATATTTTCATAACCAAAATCAAATAATTTTACACTTCTGTCAAGTAATTTTGTTGAAATTGTTAAACCTCTTATTCTGTCATTGTTTCCAGATATAATGAAGTCTCCATTTTGCTCTTTAAACAAATTTATAATTCTATTATAGATATTATAGATTGCTACTTTTTTATATATTTCTAATTCAGCTAATATTTTTCTGTCGGAATCACTAATATAATCTTTTGCAACCGAAAATTCCAATTCTATTAAAGAATTTAAATAATCTAACATAGGTTTTGTAAGTATTCCTCCATACTTTTTTAAAATTTCTAATAATTGTTCTTTTGTACATACTTTATCCCAATTATCGTTTAATGTGCTAACTTTCATAAAATCAAATCTCCTTTAATTACGTATTATTATAACATATATAATAAAATTAAATATATAAATAACTGCTTATTTAAAAAAAGAATAAGTTTATTCTAATTTATTTTGATTATTTAATAAAAATAGTAGTTTTACAACCATAAAAATATATAATAATATTAAGGTAAAAAACTAGATATAAATGAATTAATTCATATTTTAAAAGAATCATAGTAGCAACTAGACTTAACATAAGTACAACTAATCTTCGCGTAAATTGAAAATATAATATTGCTTTTTCATTTCAATTTGTTTTAAAAAATACTATCACTAATTTCATTTTTAATATGACAAAATGTCTTACATGCTTTTATACAAAAAATAACCTTTTTCTCAAAATGTTTATGATATTAAACTAGAATATTGAATTTCTTTATTATTTATCAAAAATATATAATTTCTATTTAAATAGTTTGCTACTTTTTTTGGTATAGTAATGGCTTTGTTCCAATTTTTTAATACTGAAACGTCAAAGTTTGATTCAGTTAAATATTTGACAATTAGATTTTTATCATCAATTATAATATCTACCTCTTTTATTTTTTGAAATTCTTTATTAACCCAATCTTGAATACTAGAATTTATTGTTCGATGATATGTCACATCTAATTTATCAGCTAACACTAAAGCTAATCCAATTAAAGATTGTATATCATTACCTTTAGAATGATCTAAAATTGCTTGTCTAATAGTTTTCATTTCTTTAAAACTAATATCACTTTTATCAATATATTTAGAAAACATTTTGCTACTTTCCATAGCATGATCTTTTTTATCACCTTTACTAAGTCCAATATCATGTAATAATGCACAGGTCATTCCTAATTCAATTATTCTTTCCCATTTACCATTTGTAATGAATTTTATTTGTTCTATTTTCTTTACAGTTTGTATATATTGCTCATTATTTAATAATTTATCATATAAATTCATATTATCACCACCCTTAAATTATAACAAATATTTAATCTAGTATGGTTAATTGTAAACTTTATAGTAGGGATAAAAGTAGGGGATATATTGTATTATTTATCAATATTACTCAAATTTTTTATGAATAAGAAGTTAAATGAATCTTTTCTACCTAGCATATTTTTAATAATTGTATCATAATCAAAAGTAACACCTAGTTGATCATCACCTATTTTGTTAGAATTAATTACATAAAAATTATTATTTTCATCAATATCACTAATTACTAAATAATGACCATTTTTAGAAAAAGTTAAAGGGCTTATTTTGGATGGACCTACATGAATTATCGCCATATTACCTTGTTTTACTAAATTAATTATTTTTTCTTTTTGGTTGTTAGCGTTTAAAAAGTCTATTTTTACAATTTCATAAGAAATATTAAATTTATCTTCTTTTATTAATCTTTCTATACAATATATTAATCCTTTATCATTTATTCCTCTGTTTCTTAAATAGGTTTTATCAAAATTGCCATTCTTATCAAACAATATTTTTTTTGCTATATATACTGGATTAACTTCAAAGCCGTAATTTATTAATATATTAGCTATAGATGTTGGTCCACATCCATATTTTTCTAAACTCCAATTCAAGTCAGAAAATTTATCTATTTCTTGTAAATGAAAATCTCTTTGTCTAAATCTTATTTTGTTATTATTCATATTTGTCTCCTCATTTTTGTTCATAATAGCACGAAAATATCTATTTATCAAGCATGTATTATATTTGAAATAACTAAATTAGATAATTTATGATGATTATATTGTGCCATTCATTACTTATAACAACTGGTTAAAAATTTTATAAATTTTACTATGGAACAATCAAATTATTTTTATATATGGTAAAATAAATTAAAGGATGATTATATGTTAAAAATTACTTTTTTAAATGATAATAGATGTAGTAGTAAAAATTTAGAATGTGAACACGGTTTATCAATTTTAATAGAAGATAATGATAAAAAAGTTTTATTTGATGCTGGTCAAACAGATATATTTATAAAAAATGCATGTAGGCTTGGAATAGATTTGAACGACGTAGAAACAATTATTTTAAGTCATGGTGATTACGATCATGGAAATGGACTGCAATTTTTTTCTAAAAAAGTTAATTTGATATGCCACCCTGATTTTATGAAAGATAGAATTAGCAGAAGAACTGGTAATTTTGATGGATTAAACCAAAATAAAGAAGCTATAAATAGCAAATTTAATTTAATAGAAACTAAAATACCATATAATATATCTGATAACATTATTTTTCTTGGTGAGATTGAAAGAATTATGAATTTTGAAAAAAGGAATAATCTTCCAATGCTCGATGAAAATGGTAATATATACGAACACTTTGATGATTCAGGTGTAGCTATAAAAACAGAAAAGGGGATTGTCGTAATTTCTGGATGTGCCCATAGTGGAATTTGCAATACGGTTGAATATGCTAAAAAAGTGGCAAAAGATAATAGAGTTTTATCAGTTATTGGAGGTTTTCACTTAAAAGAAAATGATATTCAAACATTAAAAACTATTGAATATATGAAAAGTAGTGGTGTTAAATCCATCATATTAGCGCACTGTACTAGTGATATTGTGTGTCAAGAATTTTTAAATAGATTACCTGAAATAACAAGTCTTGCAGAAGTAGGAAAAATCTTTTCTTTTTAACATAAAAACTAACATTTTTGTTAGTTTTATAAATTATTTTGGATTCTTTTTGATTAACACATTTTGAAAAGTTTTTGTTTTTCTTTATTTGCATATATTTCATTAATAAATACATTTAACGGAATATATACTAGTTTATATTTATTCGTTTTAAATTTATTTATTAATTCCTGATTTTCTTCATAATATTGTCTTATTTTTAATTGATTTATTCTAATTTTTTCTTCTTCCGACTTCTTGTTATGTCTTTCATGCAATGCGGTATTTGGCCACTTGATACCACTATATTTTATATCTTCATAATTTGTTTGTGCCATCATAAAATGAACTACATCAAATCTTGAATATGAAAAAGTATCATCATCACTATTTACAGTCATGGCGACTTCTAACAATTCTGAATTTATTTTTTCGCTAGTAAATCCATCAACCGCATTGTTTTCGTTTACAACATTTTCACTATCGAATGTTAAATAAACGCCTTCCCCCAAATATTCTCGTATATTTTTTGAATTAATAACTTTTGAATATAATTCCTCGTCAGAAAGTTTCATTTGATTTTTTTTAATCTTATTATATACAATATTAAAATCAATTAAAAGGGCAATTGTTCCATGAAAACCTTCTGAAAAAAATACTTTCTTTCTAACATCACCGATTAATCTAGAATTTCGTCCACAAGATGGAACTATTCCTTCCGTATAAACTCTTTCTATTGTATTAATAGACGTTGATCTAAAACATTTCATTGTATATCTTCTCCTTAAATTTGTCGTAAAATGATTAATACATTTTTTTATTATAGTTTATTAATTGACTGATATATTAAACTAAGTTAATCAAATTATTTTGAAAAGTTATTATAATGATAAGCAGTTATCTAACTATAACTCTTAGAATAACAAGAATCTTAATATATATAAACGTCAATAATAACAATATTCTATCACAATTTTTATCATATTTCTCAAAAATAAAAAGATATTGTATAATATTGTTAGATAAATAATATTTTGTGGGTGATAAAAGTGATAATAGGAATTGATACAGATAATACCTTAACAGAAGTACAAAAAGAATTAAATATTGCAGCCTACAATTATGCGAAGAGTTTAGGAAAAAATTGATATATTCATTGACAATCAATTGAGCACTTGTGTTGCAATTTCACGTTTAGAAATAAAAAACATAAGAATTTCAGAAAGACTAGTAGATTATGAAAATATAACAAATTACAAAATTGCGAAGATATTTATAATTGTATTTTGAAATGGAGTAATATAGATGAAGAAAATTAGAAGTGAAAATCAAATTTTAATAATGTTAGCTTTTTTTAGTATTTCAATTGGTCTGTGGGAAAATTTCAGACAGTTATGGTTGCAAGATAATAATTTTTCTCCTGCGAATATAGGAAATATAATTAGCATTGGAACTTTAATAAGTGTATTAGGAATAATGCTTGCAGGTAAATATATTAAGCTAAATAAGTTAAAAAATTTTATAAAATATGCATTAATTGTCAAATTTTTAAATATGATTGTTTTATTTTCTTTCAATCACTTAGAAAATTCTAACTTAATAAATATTTCAATAATAATAGATATTTTAACAGGTTATTTAGTCATAACTAGTATATACCCTTTGATAACTACAATTATTAAAAACAATACAGTTTATAGTAAAAGAAAATTAACCGAATATCTTTTTAGAGATATTGGTATTTTAGTTGGAGGTTTACTTATTGGAAAAAATATTGGTATTTTAATAAATTATAATATTTGTTTATTAATTTCTGCAATATTTCTAGTATTTTCAATTATAGTAATATTTAATGTAAAAATAAATGAAAATATTGATAGCAAATCTACTAAGGTAAATAACATATTTAAATACGTATTAAGTAGTAAATTACAAACCATATATGCAATATACTCTTTCGTTGGTGCAATGGCTATGCAAACAGCGTTAGGTTTAAAAATGTTAACATTAACAAACTATTTTGAATTTTCAGATAGCCAAGCAACAAATTATTTACTAATAGTAGGACTTTTAGCGGATATAATTGGCATTATAGTATTGAAGTATTTGACACCTAAAAATGACTATATTACTATTACTATAAAATTTGGAATTAGATTTATTGCTTACTCAATTGCATTTTTATCTAATAGTTTAGTTTTTACGTTAATTGCAATGACATGGTCTATATTGATTTCAACGGCATATGAAAATATTTGTGATGGCTATTATATAAATTATGTTGAAAATAAGTATCAATTAACATTTACCAATTTTAGGTATGTTGTTAAATATTTAGGTGAGGCTGTTGGGATATTTTTGTGTGGTGCTATGTATAATATAGGTTTAAAATACATGTTTGGGTTATCTGCATTGTTTATGATTTTTCAAATTTGTTTAGCTTATTATTTAATTTATTTAAGAAAAGAAAACAATGTTAATTAAAATAAATTATCTCTATCAAATTTTTATTTTCTTATAAACCATTAATTATTTTCAATCTTACTATACTACAATTTTTTTCATATTTCATATAAATTAACACTAAATTTTATTATCAAAAATTCATCTTTTTCAAAACTGAATAAAATTTTAAGTACAAATAGGATATGGGAATGCACCACGAAAATTCAAATTCCTTTAAAATAAAGAGTTTTTCCATAGCATAGATACACCACTAATCATTTTCGTACTTACGAAAATAACTATTTTATATTATCTTTTAGTTAATTTTTCTTAATAAAGCTATTAAAGTCTTTATTTATAAGAATCTCGTATCAACTATTTTTCAACTAGTTTGATTTTACAAGGAATAGTTAATTGTTCTATAATCCTTTTTGTAATGATTTACCTCCAGACAATAAAAAAAGCCCATAACATTAAATGTTATGAACCTATATTCTTAAATCGCAAAGGTGCGACTTTCAACCTCTATGGTGCTTGTGGTGGGAATCGAAAAAATACTTATTTCTTTATTTTACAACGTTTTTCTGAGAGAAGATTTTGTTTTTACTCCTGTTTTTACTCTCATTTTTCCTACTTCGGAGTAATTTGGGAGTAATTTTTGCTGAACAAAATCATGCAATGTAGATATTTTAAAACTAGAGCTAAAATGATTAAAAAGATAAGAACAATCTATAATTATTGTTCTTATAAAAAAAGTGTTATTACCTATCAAGAATGTAAAACGTGTCCTTACAAAGAATATAAGGAATTTAAAAGATTACAGGCCAAGAAAGAATATGTATACCACCCCAAAAAAGGAAAGGCAAACAGGTATTATAACAACTGCTCCATTATGCCAAAATCATTTTTATATTCTACTGTTAAAATAAAAGGATATGAGAAACATCATATTTTTGGAGGAGTCTCGAACCGTCCTAAATCAGAAAAATATGGACTGTTTGTATGGCTAAGTAAAAATCAACATAGATATTTAACAGAACATCCCCTCGAAAATTTAAAATTAAAACAAATAGCTCAAGCTACTTTTATGGAATATTACAACAAAACCATAGATGAATTTAGAGAAATATTTGGAAGAAATTATTTATAAACAAAAAAGACTTAGGCGGTAAACCTAAGTCTCAAGTCTTTTTAATTATCTCTTGTTTCAGTTAAGACACCACAGTCAACCCTAAATCTTACACCGTCAGCTTCTAGTGTCGCTACACCGTTAGGGCAAGCTCTATTTGGCGATTCAACTGCTACTACAGTAAATTCTTGATTGCATTTCCAGTAATTTCCTGCTTTAATTTGTCCATTTGGATTTTCGTTATTTCCGTTTGCATCGCATAAAGATAGAGGTCCACAAGGAATATAATCGTCTTTTCCACATGGAGAGCCGTAGCATGTAGCATAGGATCCTACTCTTCCATTTTTATATTTTGAATCAGGACTATATGATTCGTTTGCTTGGAAAACACCATTA
>CANRJK010000040.1 GCA_947630955.1 uncultured Bacilli bacterium
ACTTGTTATAATTGACCCTGAAGGGGAATTGGAACAAATGACAAGATTATATAATGGTGATTTTATCGACCTTGGAAAAGGTGGAGAATTTGGAATGGTAAACCCCTTAGAAATAGTTTTAGATGCTGATGAAGAAGAAAGAGAACAAGGTCTTGGCTATACAGTAATGACAAGAACATTACAAAATGTTAAAGCATTTATGAAATATTATGATCCTCATATTGAAGAAGATGTTCTTAATATGTTTAGTGAAATTGTTCAAGAGACATATCGTCGCTTTAATATAAGTTTTGAAACTGATTTTACAAGGCTTACTTCAGCTGACTATCCAACTTTTAAAGATGTTTATGCAACAATTAAAGGACGATTATTATCAATGCCAGAACGTACTCAAGAACGTGATATTCTTGAAAGACTAGAATTAAAAATTAGACCTATTGTTAAAGAACTTAGATATTACTTTGATGGACATACAACTATTTCTATTAATAGTGAATTTATTGTTTTTAATATCAGAGAATTAATGAATTCTGATGAAAATATTCGTAATGCTTTGTTCTTCAATGTTTTAAAATATGCATGGAGTTTGACATTAGATGTTAGAAAAAATACGATTTTAACAGTAGATGAAGCACATGTATTGCTTAGTAATCAAAATGTTTTAGGGGCTGACTTTTTAGCGCAAATTCAAAGACGTGCCCGAAAATACAATACTGGTACAATTATTATTACTCAACAACCAACTGACTTCTGTGATCCTTCCGTTATTACGCAAGGAAAAGCAATCTTTGATAATGCTTCTTATTACTTAGTTATGGGCTTAAAAAAGCAAGCTGCTAATGATTTAGCTAGATTAATTGATTTAAATGAAAGTGAAATTGAAAGTATTAAGAAGTATGGACAAGGTGAAGCACTCTTTGTATGTGGAAGTAGAAGAATGCGTATTAATGTTGTTGTAACCGATGAGGAATTAGATTCGTTTGGTCGAGGAGGAGGTCTATAATAATACTCCTCTTATTGTTTAGGTGGTGATTAGATGCAAGATAATAGAAATATTAATGATAATGTTAATAGAACTATGCCTGAAAATATTGATCGTGGTGAAGACCGTTTAAAAGAAAAACAACGTGAAGGTAATTTAGTTAAAACGGCTGAAAATTTAGGATCAAAGGAAGCTTCTTTAGGTCATAATGCGCCAAGAAGTAATGGACGTCCTTTACCTTCTAAAGCAAATAGTTCATCAATACCACAAAGTTTAACTAAAGCGAAAGATCGACCATTAAATTTGCCATCTAATAAAAATCAAGAACAAACGACTATTGAAAATAATAATATTGCTAGACAAAATTTAGCTAATTTAAGATTAGCTGGAGCTAGAGAACTTATTAAAAATTATATTCAAAATCATGAAATGCCAGGTAAAAGTGGCCAAAGTGATGCAGTAGAAAGTGCTAGTCAAGGACTACTTAATGGTAAAAAGAAAAAAGGACTTGGACAAAGAATTTTTGACCGAGCAACTAATGGTAGTAGTGATAAAGCATCCGATAATAAGGATGAAAGTGAAAAGACAATTGATGAGAAAAGTGCAGAAAAAGAACAAAAGAAGATTGAACAAGGGGAAATAAATTTTGAACTAAGTCTTAAAACTATAAAATGGTTAGTTATTCTAACACCAATTTTAACAGCTGTTCTCTTTTTCGTTTTAATAGTTGTTGCGTCACTAGATGATGAAAAAACATCATCAATGGTTATTGCTGGGATGGTAGCTAAAGAAGAAGGAAAAAAAATAATTTCTGAAGTACAGTCAGGACAAGGGGATAGTCTTGGACAAGCTGGTAATGAGTTTCCTAAAGAATATTATGAACGTTTGAGTTCTTTAGGAAATATTTATTCGTCACAACAAACTTGTAGTGGTCAAGATTGTTTAACACGTAGTGAATTTTTATATTATTTAAAAATTGCTGATATAAGTTTGAGGTATAAAAATAAATATCACGTTGATTTAGATTGGTATTTAATATCAGCTACTAATTTATATTTTGCTAAATCAACAGAAGATACAATGAAAGCTAATTTAAGTAATTATAATAAAAATACAGTTGAAAATTATAATACTTTATCAGAATTAGATTGGGATAATGATTTTAAAAATTTAAGTGGTTATCAATATTTAGATGCTGATGATTCTAGATATGATCTTAATATTTTAGCTAAAAATATGGTTACTAAGACCACTATTCAAACTTGTACTGATAGAAATGGTAATGTTACAAAACGTCAAGAAGATAAAGATATTGAGGATGTCTATTTTAAACAAGGAGCAGAGAAAAAGTTAAATTGTGGTAATGGTGCGACTTATAATATTTCTAGTACCTATGTAAAAGATACCGATAAATTTGATAAATTTATGTTAGAGTATATCGATATGAAGATGTACAAAGCTGGTTCGGGAAAGAAAAATCAAAATAGTTCTAGTTCTAGTAGTGCTAACAGTAATAGTTTAGCTTCTGCTTTTGTTAATTTAGCTTTATCTGAGCAACAAGATCCATCAGCGCATGGAGGACAAAAATATTGGTCTTTTATGGGGTATCCTTCACGTGTAAGTTGGTGTGCGGCTTTTGTTTCTTGGGTTATTGAAAATACTAGCTATAATAATGAACAACTTAAAAATATTATTCAAATGAAATCCGCAGCTGTTGTTGACTTTATGAACTATTTTTATGGAAATAACAATTCTAATATAAAGTTTTATTATAATGATAATTGTTCTAATTATCGTAATAAAAATGGTAGTGGAAATTATACACCTAAACAAGGTGATTTGATTTTCTTTGATTGGCAAGGTAGCTGGGGTGGAAGTATGCCTGTACAATATAAAGGTGGTCCAGACCATATTGGAATCGTTCAAAAAACAGAAGATAATGTTATTTATACAATTGAAGGAAATACAACTGACTCTGTAGCTGAACGTTCTTATGATTTAAATAGTTGTAAGGTTATCGGTTTTGGTTCATGGTATTAGGAGGATTTTTATGAAAAGAAAAATTGTTTTATTTACTTTTCTTCTTTTACTTACAGGATGTACAAGTGAATATAACATAACTATTAGTAATGATAAAATAAAAGAAAATATTGTTGTTAATATTCCAGATAATTATATTCCTGTACAAACTGATATCGAAAATAATGACCATATAGAAATTGATGATCAAGTAACACCATTTATTGAAGAAGATCAATATCCTTTTTTAAATAATAATGATATTAAATATGATAAAAAAGTTGTTAAAAATGGAAATATTACTAATGTTACTTTAGATTATACTTATACCTTAGATGATTATAAGAAGTCTAAAGCCTTTACTACTTGTTTTGATAAAAAATCTTTTACTAAGACAAATAAAGGTTATCAAATAAATTTAACAGGCAGTTTTTATTGTTTATATGGTGATGAAGTAAAGATTAATATTAAGACAAATAATGAGGTCTTAAAGAATAATGCTGATAAAGTAAAGGGAAATGTTTATACATGGATTATAAATAAAGATAATAGCCAAAAAGTCGATATTGCAATGGAGTTATCTAAAAAGCCAGCCATTATAAAAAAAGTTATTATTGGTGTTTTAATAATTATTTTTGTTATAGCTTTGGGTTTTGGATATAATGCTTATCAAAAAATAAAAAATAGAGAATCTATAAATGATATATGATGTGAGGTGTAACATGAGAAAATTAGTAAAAAAAATATTGCTTATTATTATTTTAATATGTCTTATTTATCCTAAAGTATCTCATGCTTATGATTTTGCTTCTAAAGAAGATGAAGAACGAGCAAAAAGAACAAGAAATGAAATATATGATTTGTACAATATGCATAAAGATATTGTCAATTCGCAAGAGACATCTGTTTTTGGTGTTATTGGCTATAATGGTGTATGTAGTAATGTCACTGTTGATGGAGGGACAATCCCTTTAGAAAGTTATGTAGCTGGGGTTGTTAAAGCTGAATCTGGAGCCGAATGGGATAATCCAGAACTTCTTAAAGCTCAAGCGATTGCTGCTAGATCATTTCTATTAAATACTAAAAAGAATGCTTCTAACTGTAATGTTGTAAATGGTGAAAGTTATCAAGCTTATAAGAAAGTTGATTCTAATAATACAACTGATCAAAAATATATTGAAGCTGCAACTGCTACTGCAGGACAAGTTGTAGTAAGAAATGGTGAACCCGCTCATACGCAATATTTATCTTATCCAAATGCTATTTTCTGTCGTGAAGATAGTAGTGGATGGCATGTAAATTTTCAACGCTTTGATGATGATCCATCAACAGCTTGGACTTGGAATGGTCCACCTAAACAAACCGTTATTTCAGCTAATAACTGGAAGTCTCAAAATGGAGCTAAAAGTACTAGCCATCATTTTGGAATGAGTCAACAGATAGCTGGTTATCTAACAAGAGTTCAAAACTATACATATGAGAAAGTTATCGAATTGTTTTATGGGGAACCAATTCAAACTATTTCTGATGGAAATTATACTTCTAATATCAGTTATGTTGATTCAACTTTTGGTAAAGTTACTTATTATAATCAAAATGATTATGGTAATTATTACTATAGTTCTAATGTTTCAAATCATCAATTTATAGGTTCAAGTGGTAAATGGGCTACAATAGCCAGTCACGGTTGTGGTCCAACTTCAGCGGCAATTGTTGCTTCTAGTATGTTAAACAGAGCCATAACGCCAATTGAAACAACCCAAAAAATATGTGCTCGTGGTGGTTGTACAAGTGGTGGTACTTATAATGATTATTTAGGACAATTGTTGAGAGATGAATATAAATTATCAGTAAAGATGTCAAATAATAACCAAGAAGTTATTAATGCTTTAGGTACAGGGAAATCTTTAGTTATTGTACTTATGGGTCCTGGAACCTTTACAAGTGGTGGACACTTTATTGTGTTAACTGGTGTTAATCAAAAAGGACAAGTATCTGTAGCTGATCCAGCTAGTCGTGCTAGAACTAACACTAAATGGTTTTCTTTTAATACAATAGTTGAACAAAGAAAAGCAGCAAGTTATACAATTGTATCAAGGTAATGGTGATAATATGAAAAAAAACTTAGTTGTAGTTTTATTATTAATGATAATGTGTGTTGGTTGTGAAGCTAATTATAGTTTAGAAATTAGTAAAGATTTAACTGTCAAAGAAACTTTACAGGCAACAGAAGATCGTGAGTTTTTTAATCAATATGAAAAATCTTCGATGGGACGTGTTGTTGGCTTTATTTTAAGTCCATATTTAAATATCTTAAATGAAAATAATTATGAGACAAATAACTATATAACAACTAATCGTGGTGGGGTTGTCATAAATAAAGAGTATAAAACATTTGATGAATATACCAAGAGTACAACTTTAACTAGCCAATTTACTAATAAAATTGATTATAAAGAAGATGGGGACTTAATTACCATAACGACTAATGGTGGTTTTTCGGTAGCTGAACAAGATCAACAAAGAATTCCTATCGAAAAGGCTAGTATTTCTATTAATGTTCCTTTCAAAGTAGAGGAACACAATGCTGATAAAGTTAGTGATAATGTTTATACATGGATTTTTGATGATAGTGATACTAATCAAAGAGAAATAAAATTAGTCTTTGATAAATCTAAGATTAATAAAAAAATAAATTATGTTGGAATTTTTACAATTATTAGCGTAATTATCTTGTTACTTTTAGTATTTATGATGTATAATAATGTGAGAAAAAAACGAGAAAGTATCAATAAAATTTAACATGGAGGTGTTATCTTGAAACTAAAGTTTAGAGCAGATAAAAAAGATGTGGTCATCTTTTGTATTTTTGCAACAGTTCTTTTTTTGCTTATATGTGTTGCTGTTTCAAACGTTGGAACTTATATATCTGATAATACTTTTTCAGGTTTAAATATAATTCCAGCCTTAACAAAATACATAACAGTAACAATCCTTTTATTTATTGTTGCAATTATAGCCATGTTTATGAGTGTTCAATCTTGGTTTATTGAACGTGAAGAGGGTATAGGTTTCCAAATTGGCTCTAAAAAAGAAAAAAATTATTCTAGATGGGCTAAGGATAAAGAAATTCAAACTGGTTTAGATGTTGTAGCTGTTGACCCTTTGCAGTCGAAGACAAATGCAGCTGGCATCCCACTTATTATGACTCCTAAAAAAGTATGGGTTGATAATGGTGGATATCATAATCTAGTTATAGGTTCAACTGGTGCTGGTAAAACGCAGACTACCGTTTTACCAATGGTAAATCTTCTTGCTAAACATGATGAATCAATGATTATAACGGACCCTAAAGGTGAAATTTATGAACAGACATCTAATTATTTGAGAAGTCTAGATTATAATATTGTATTATTAAACTTTCGTGATCCACAAGAAGGAAACAGTTGGAATCCAATGTATTTACCTTATTCCTTATATAAGGATAACAAAATCGATAAATCTATCGAGTTACTAGAAGATTTAGCTGCTAATATATTGAAAGACCCTAATGCTAAAGGTCAAGATCCATTCTGGGAAAATACTTCAGCTGACTATTTTGCTGGTTTATCATTTGCTTTATTTGAAGATGCTGAGGAATCACAAATAAATTTAAATAGTATTAACTTAATGACAACGATTGGTGAAGAAAAATTAGCTAATACTAATTATATTAAAGAATATTTTTCATTTAAAGATCCAGCTAGTACAGCTTACGTTAAAGCATCATCAACTTTGATGGCGCCAAATGAAACAAAAGGATCAATTTTATCTGTATTTAAGCAAAGGGTACAGTTATTTGCATCAAGAAAAAATTTATCTGAAATGCTTGCTCATAATGATTTTGATATGCGTGATATTGGTCGTAAAAAAACAGCTGTATTTATTGTTATTCAAGATGAGAAGACAACTTATCATACGTTAGTAACTATTTTCTTGAAACAATGTTATGAAACACTTATTTCAGTTGCTCAAGAAAGTGGTGGGAAACTACCTTACCGTACTAACTTTATTCTTGATGAATTTGCTAATATGCCACCCCTTAAAGATGTAACGACGATGGTAACAGCAGCTCGTTCTAGAAATATTCGTTTTACGTTTATTATTCAGAACTTTGCTCAATTATACGAAGTATATGGTAAAGAAAATGGTGAGACGATAAAAGGTAACTGTGGTAATATTGTTTATTTAATTAGTACCGAACTTAGTGCCCTAGAAGAAATTAGTAAGATGTGTGGTGAAGTTAAATCAAAAGAAAAAGAAAAAACATCTTCAACACCTTTAGTTACTGTTAGTGATTTACAACGTATGGAAATGTGGCAAACTATTATTTTGCGTATTAGAACAATGCCTTTTAAAACTAAGTTAACACCAAACTTTAAGATGGATTGGGGACATCATTTCCCTAAAGCTGATTATCCACATCGTAAAGAGCTAGATGTTAATATATTTGATTTGAAAGGCTATGTAGAAAAGAAAAGAGAAGAAAAAATAAATAAATTAATTGGTGATAGTGGTTCAACACCATTTGGTGGAACTAGTAAAATGCCACCAAACCCATTTGGTGGTGGTATGCCATCTAATCCAT
The DNA here is from genome assembly GCA_947630955.1 of uncultured Bacilli bacterium. Taxonomy (GTDB): domain Bacteria; phylum Bacillota_I; class Bacilli_A; order RF39; family UBA660; genus UBA5578. The sequence continues at coordinate 7,629 of CANRJK010000040.1, forward strand.
TCGGGGGTGCTCCAAGTAATCCTTTTAGTGGTTCCCCAAGTAATCCATTTGGTGGTGGAATGCCAAATAGTCCATTTGGACCAACACCTTTCGCACCTCCATCTCCAAAACCTCCATTTGGTGCTCAACCTAGCAATGATGGTGGATTAAATCTAGATAATTTAGTTAAGAGAATAGATGCTAAAATTGCTGAGATGGAAAAGGAGGAACAAGCCCAAAAAGAAAAAGAGGCTCAGAAACTTGAACCAACTAGTGAAAATCATAATCAACCTCAAACAACTAACAATTTACCTAAAAAGGAAACAGAGGAAAAACAATCTTTTGTTCCTGATAAAAATGATGTTAGTGATGATCAATTCTTTGATGATTTCTTTGGTGATGATTAAACAGTCATCACTTTTTTTGTGGGAAAGTTTAGTTCTTGATTAGAACCCTTTATTTTAAGACAAATATGCAAAATTTTAAAGTTATTTTACTACTTTATAAAAAGTTTTGATAAAGCATCTTGATATGTTAAAACTTTTTCAAATATATTTATGATATTTTCACTTTTTGGTGTACTTATAATATTTTATAGGATCCTTTGCAATCCCTATTAACCCAATATCTAATATTTCATATTCGAAATATTCAGAAAAGATTTTTATTTGATCGTTAAATAAATCAAAGTATGGATGATTTAATATGTTTGTGCATACTACAATGCCTTTGTCTTTTAATAATTTATTCATATTGCTCACTATGTTTTTAACACTATTTGCCGTTTTCAAATCTAATATATTAGATAAATAGACTATATCATACTTTTTTGAATTATAATAAGAATCGGATGAAATATCAACCACTTCAAAGTTAAGTTTATTAGAGTTTAATTTATCTAATAACTTTTTTATATCTTCTTCACTATAGGGAAACTCAAATTTCATATTACAATTTTCAAACAAGGCACCGCTATAAAATGAAAAAAGGTCTTTTTCATAAAATCTTTCTTTTTGTTTTAAATCTAAATAATATTGCCAAAACAAACAACTTTCTCTTTCATTAATATCATCATCATTTCGGTGACTTTTAATAATGGAATCAATCTCTTTAATTCCCAAACCTTCAGCATCTAAAAAGCCACTTTCTAATAGCCATTTTCTCAAATAATAATATCTGTATGTAAGTGGATTAATATCAAAAGTATCTACTCTTTTTGCGCCATTTAAATATGAATAAAAAAGAATATCCGACGATGATAAAACAGAATAAATTTCTTTGTTTTTAAAACCAACATGATTTACAATTCGATTTAAATCTTCCGTATTTCTTGAATAAATACTATTCCAGTCACCATTAATAGTACCATTCATAATTTTAGGTAATTTTAGGATATCTTCATTAATGCTTGTCATAATATCTCCTCTTTTGAATGGTATTATAATTCATAAATAAATTTGTGTCAAACGAAAATGTGTATAAATTCCTGTTTTTACTATTTCATTTTATCCAGTAATATAACAATTTTTTCAAAACTAAGTTATATTGCCATTTAGGAAATTAATTAAAAAATGTATACTATTAAAAAAAAATCACATCGTGATTTTATTATCTAAAGTGTCCCTAAGTAAACAACTTAAGTCAATTATCCTTAATAAAATAATACCATTTTTAGCTTTATAAGTAAAGGCTTTTTTAGACTAATATAAATTTAAAAATATTGTTTTTTAATTTTTAGTAATAGTAATTTAACCCTTTTATTTCAATAAATAAATTGTCCTTAAGTTGTTTACTTAAGGACAAGGTGGAGGGGAAAATGAAACGATTAAGAAATAAAAATATGATGATATTAGTAGTAATTTTTATAGTAACATTAACGAGTAGTATCGGGTATAGCGCCTTACAATCAAATTTAAAAGTAACGGCTGACTTGAATGTCTTAAAAGACTATATACCGGATGGAACATTATACGATATGATGCATCATATATCAGAAATGGACAATTCTAGTAGTAAGTATGTAAATAGTCCTAGTGGAGTAGATTTTAGTGAGATATCATCAAATACAAATGGCAAAGGAGTATATGAACTACATATAACGAAAGATGATAAGTATCCAATTCATTATTATCGTGGGGATGTAGATAATAATGTAATATTTGCCAATTTTTGCTGGAAGATAATAAGAACCACCGAAACAGGAGGAATAAAATTAATATATAATGGCGAACCAAGTGACGATGGCAAGTGTGATAATATGGGTGCAGCAACAGAAATAGGAACTTCAGCGTATAATAGTGATTATGATGATGCAAAATATGTCGGGTATAAATATGATAATGATGAAGTAGATAGTACCATAAAAAAGAAAATAGATAAATGGTATGAAGAAAATATTGAAGGTAAATATTCAAATTATCTAGAAGACACAATCTTTTGTAATGATAGGAGTATATCAAGTCAGTCAGAAAGTAGTATATTCTATGAATCAAGATATAGAAATTATGAGCATAATATACCAAGTCTAGAATGCTCAAGGGAAGAAGATAAGTTTACAATAGCAAATAAAAAACTAAACTATGCAATAGGACTCATAACAGTCGATGAAGTGGCATATGCTGGAGGAGTATATGGTTCTGATAATAACACATATTATTTATATACTAATCAATATTATTGGACAATGTCACCTGATAGCTTTATTGGAAGCGATGCTTTCATATGGTGTATATCTTCAACTGGTTATCTCAGCCGCAGTAATGTATATGGTGGAAATGGAATTCGCCCAGTTGTTTCATTAAAACATGAAACAAAGTACTCAAGTGGAAATGGCAGTAAAGATACCCCATTTTTGATAACACCGATAACTAAGTCATTATACAGTGTAATAAAGTCAAAATCAGTCTTAGATAATATAAAAAGTGAATATGTAGAATCAGAAACAGGGATTGACTTTTCACAGATTTCATCAGATACGAATGGTAAAGGTATATATGAGTTACATACAACAGCAAGTGATAAATATCCGGTTTATTATTATCGAGGAGACGTAACGGATAACAATATCATATTTGCAGATTTTTGTTGGAAGATAATAAGAACAACAAGTAGTGGAGGAGTAAAAATAATCTATAATGGAAGCCCAACAAGTGATAATAAATGTACAAATACTACAGGTACAAGTACGCAAATAGGGACATCAGCCTATAATGAAGATGATGATGCAAAATATGTCGGATATAAATATGATAATGATGAAGTAGATAGTACCATAAAAGAAAAGATAGAGTCATGGTATAAAACAAATATCGATGAAAAGAAAGACGCAAGTGGAAAAAGTTATACAACGTACATAGAAGATTTAGAATTCTGTAATGATAGAAGTTCAAGAGTGACTGTAAGTGATATCTTCTATGGATCATATGATAGAAACTATTATAATGGAAATAGGAAACCAAGTTTAGTATGTCCACAGGATGAGGATAAATTCACAGTGGCAAATAAAAAACTAACATATCCAGTAGGATTAATAACAAATGATGAAACAGCCTATGCAGGAGGAGTATGGGGAATAGAAAATACAACATATTATTTATATACAAATCGATGGTATTGGACGATGTCGCCTTGTTACTTTAATATAGAAAAAGGCACTTTCATGTGGTATGTCGCTCCACTTGGTGGTTTTTTCGATGGCTTCGTTGGCGAAACCTTCGGTGAACGCCCAGTTGTATCACTTACATCTGCTACTCAAGTCATAGGCATTGGCACTAGTGATGACCCATATATTTTAGCCCAATAACGAAAAATCACATTGAAGTAAAAAACAATGTGACTTTTTTCTATAATAAATTGCCCCTAAGTAATCTACTTAAGTCATATATCATTAATAAAATAATACCATTTTTAGCCTTATAAGTAAAGCTTTTTTTATTGCTTAAAATATTTAACAAAATTCAAAATAAAAATTATTAAATATCCCTTAACGCCTTTAAAAGCAACAAAGGAGTTGTCCTTAAGTAGATTACTTAAGGACATAGTTGGAGGGTAAAATGAAACGAGTAAAAAATAAAAATATGATGGTATTGGTTGTAATTTTTATAGTAACGTTAACAAGTAGTATCGGCTATAGTGCGTTACAGTCTAATTTAAAAGTAACAGTAGATTTAAATGTCTTAAAAGACTACATACCAGATGGAACACTATATGACATAATGCATCACCTGTCGGAGATGGATAATACAAATAGTAAGTATGTAAGTAGCCCTAATGGTATTGATTTTTCACAAATATCATCTGATACAAATGGTAAGGGAGTATATGAACTACATACAACAGCAACTGATAAGTACCCAATTCATTATTATCGTGGGGAAGTAGATAATAATGTGATATTTGCTAACTTTTGTTGGAAGATAATAAGAACTACGGAAACAGGGGGAATAAAATTAATCTATAATGGTGAACCAAGTGATGATGGCAAGTGTGACAATACTAGTAAAAA
>CANRJK010000041.1 GCA_947630955.1 uncultured Bacilli bacterium
AACAGTTTTAAATTTTTGAGTGTTTTCTCTTTTTTTATATATTTTTATATTTTCCCACATTTAGTTTACTACATCTATGAGAAAAAAACATTTGACTTTACCTATTAAATATGTTAAAATCATATGGCATAGGGAAGAAAAACTTTGAATGGAGGGTAATTATGGCAAAAAAATTAACAAGCAAAAAACCACTTTCTGGAAATAGAAGATCACACTCTTGCCGCGCTACTAAACATCAACAAAAAGTTAACTTAGTAACAGTTACTTTAGCTGATGGTACTAAATTCCGTACAAGCGCAAGAGAAAAAAGAACTTTATCAAAGCTAGATCGTAAAGAAGCTTAATATTTCACCACTTTGTGGTTTTTTTTACGCAAAAAAGGTTACATTTTCATTGTAACCCTATCTTGACTATTATCTAAAACTGGTAATAAAGATACCTCACTTGCACCAACTAAGAAAATAGCTTTATCGGACAAATCATTTAATAACTCAAGACGATGAACAAAACGATGAAAATCACTTTTAACATTTTTAGCTTCCATCAATATTTGATTTTTAAATTCTCTTAATCTATCAATATTTTCCTTAGTCTTAGAAGCGATTACTCTTTTAGTAGCTTCGCGCTTAGCTTTTTTTATTAAACGATTATTCTTTTTATCAAATGTTAGTAAAGTACTAGCTCGTTGTTTATTTTGAATGACAACCATTTTAGATTGTAATTTAGCTAACTTCATAGCCAAACTTTGTTCTTTTAAAGCTGAAGCGAATCTAAACAAAGCGCTGTCATAACTTTCTTGTTTTTCCATATCATCTAAAGATTGTGCTTTGTTTTTTATTTTAGCATTTGTTTTAGCTAATTTAACTTCACCTTTTAAAAGACGATTATCTAAAGTTGCATTATATAACATTTCATTTAAATTTTCGACTTCGATAACCAATGACTGTAAAGTAATAGCTTCTTTAAATGATAATTTTTCTTTACTTTTTAATTCACTTATTTTTCTATCTAATTCTTCTTTCGTAGCTTGTATTTTAACTGCTGCAACTTCACTTGAATAATTCATATCTTCATGATATTTTATTTCATTCAGTCTAGCAGCTAATTTATTTTCCGGATTTGAAGCTATTAAAGCACGATTAGATTCTTTCCCCTTTTCATCTTCTATGGCAGGTTGCTCAGCCAAATTTTGTGCTTCAATAGCTCTTTTATCAGTTACTGGTTTGATGACTTCATCAATAATATTTTTCAAGGATAACGGTAAATCTGGTAGTTTTTTTAAACTATCTAAATCATCTACCGTCACTACTCCTAATTGAAGTGCAGAAGTAATACTTTCTTGGTATTTATCTTCTGTTTTAGCAATCATATCTTCAAGCATTTTAGCATTATCTTGATATAATCTAGCGTCATCAGTTAATAAAGTAACAAAGTCCGGAGTCACCTTTACTAACATAGCATCGATATCTTTGTTTAGTTTATCTAAACAATTTATGTTAGTATCAATGGTGGTGAGTAGTCCATTAGCTTGTTCGCTTCCAAGTAAATTAGTAATCTTTTTAACTTGATTAGCTAACGCTTGTAGCTGGTCTTTTTTTGCTTCAATTATTTTTTTTAATGTCTCTAACCTACTATTATTTGAATTAGAGCTATTCATTGCTGCTTCTAATTCACTAGCAAATTGAGCATTATTATAGATAGTGTAAAATGAGGTAAAATTATTTAAATCATTCATCAGCATTCACCATGTTTTGACTTAATACTTCCTCAATTTGTTTTCTTTTTTCATCTGTTACCGTTTCAAGAATATAATTATTATCCTTTAAAATCAGATGTGAAACAAAAACTTTATCCATATCTGCAATCGTATAACACACATATTGTTGACCATCCACTGTATCTTCAATAATATCAATAACATCAATATTTATTTGCCTACCATCGGTATTTTTAACTAATAATGTGTTTGCCAATTAGACCATCTCCTATTATCAATTTATAACACTCTATTTTGTTTGTCAATTGTTTTATTTACACTTTACACTTTCAAAATGTATAGTTTACATTAATTATTATGAACTAATATTAAAAAAAGATGCATTGCATCTTTAAAATAAACTCATTTGGTTAGACTCTTCCATACCATCAAAGATTCCCATCACTCGCATCTTATCGATTAGAGTTCCAGATATCTTAGCTCTTTTTTGACAATTTTCAATACTTAAGAATGGGGTTTTTTCACGTTCTTCAACTATGTTTTTAGCAACTGTATCACCTAATCCATCAATAGCAGAAAATGGTGGATAAATTGCTTTATCATCAGCAACATCCCAAACAGTCGCTAAAGATTTATCTAAACTAACAGGTAAAAATTTAATACCACGAGCTGTTGCTTCTAAACATACTTTTAAACTTTCTAAAGTTCCCATTTCTTTGTTTGTTGCATCAAACCCTTTATTTTGAATTTCAATTATTTTACTTTTAATAGCATCATAACCTTTAATCATCGTCTCAACATCAACATCAGTAGCTTTACTTGTAAGCCAAGAAGCGTAGAAGTAAACAGGCATATGCACTTTGTACCAAGCAATTCGAAAAGCACTCATAACATAAGCAGCAGCATGGGCTTTAGGGAACATGTATTTGATTTTTTCACACGAATCAATAAACCATTTCTCAATACCAGCATCTTCCATAGTCTTTTTATGTGTTGCCCATGTTTCAGGATCCTTACTAGCTCGCCCTTTACGGACAAATTCCATGATTTTAAAAGCTTTAATTGGCTCAACACCTTTATACATAAGATATACCATAATATCATCACGACAACCAATTACCTCTTTAAAAGGAACAATCTTATTTTTTATTAACTCTTGAGCATTACCTAGCCATACATCAGTACCATGTGATAAACCAGATATTTTTACCAATTCGGCAAAAGTAATTGGCTTAGTCTCTGCTACCATACTAACGGTAAAAGGTGTTCCAAATTCAGGAATACCTAAGGTTCCTGTTTCATTCATTATTTGCTCTGTTGTAACGCCTAAAGCTTTCGTTGAGGTAAAAATACTCATCGTATCTTTATCATCCATTGGGACTTTTAAAATGTCTGTTCCTGTTAAATCTTGAATCATACGCAATTGAGTTGGATCAGAATGCCCCAAAATATCAAGTTTCAATAAATCTTGGTCAATAGCATGATAATCAAAATGGGTAGTTCGCCATGCACTGGTGTTATCATCAGCTGGGAATTGAAATGGCGTAAAATCCGAAACTTCCATATAATCTGGAACAACAACAATACCTCCTGGGTGTTGGCCAGTTGTTCTTTTAACACCTGTACATCCCATCGCTAAACGTTCTATTTCAGCACTACGCATAACGACATTATGATCTTCGCAGTAACCTTTAACAAAACCAAAAGCCGTCTTTTCAGCCACCGTACCTATTGTTCCGGCACGATAAACATTATCAACACCAAATAAAACTTTTGTATAATCATGAGCTGAAGCTTGATTTAAATCTGAAAAATTAAGATCAATATCAGGTACTTTATCAGCGTTAAAACCTAGGAAAGTAGCAAATGGCATATCTTGGCCATCCTTGTACATATTTTTTCCACATTTTGGACAAGCTTTATCAGGTAGGTCAAAACCACTAGAATAAGTAGCACCTAATTCATTACCATCTTCATCTTGAAAACAACTAACTAAGCAATCTGGGCAACGATAATGAGCAGGCAGCGGATTAACCTCTGTTATTCCCATCATAGTCGCTACGAAACTAGAACCAACGGAACCACGAGAACCAACTAAATAACCATCATCATTAGAGTGTTTAACAAGACGTTGCGCAATAAGATAGATAGGATCAAACCCTCCACCAATGATGCCACCTAACTCTTTCTTTACCTTTTTATCTACTTCTTCATCCGTTAAATTTTCTTCTTTAAAATAATCATGTAACAATTTTTTAACCGCATCAAACCCAGCTACAACTGTTTCATGTAAATTAGCAAAAGTTTCCTTTTCTAATTCTTCTTCACTTATCTTTGGTTTTTCTTTTTTGATTTTATCATTCCAACATTTATAAACGATATCACCATATAACTCTTTGGCAATTCGTTCTTCTATGTTATAAGGAAGCGGATTACCATACCAAGAAGCGGCCTTATCATAAACTAAATCTGTTACAACACGTGGACAATCTAGATAAGACTTGCCATCATCACTTTTAACACGAGGTGAGAAAGGAATACCACCTGTATCAATAATAACCTCAATTTCTGAAACCATATCTAATACTTTATTAGTATTAACAACAACTATCTCATAAGCTAAATCTTCACCTAGAAAAGCAAAATCATCAAGCATTTCCCTCGTTGTACGAAAATGTTGTGATGGAATATTAGTAATATTATTTTTAGCTAAAGGATGACGACCACCACCTGGTACTTTCTGGTTAACAATAATTTCGCGATATATTTTATCACCACGTTCAAAATGGTGAACATCACCTGTCGCAACGATAATTTTACCAGCCGCAGATGTCGCATCGATTATTTTTTTAATATGATTTTCTAACTCCTGCTCATTAGCAAAATCACCAGTTTGAATTAAATGATTATACACTTCAGGAGGTTGAACCTCAACATAATCATAAAAATTAATGATATTAGTTAATTCTTCCCCTTCTTTACTACGAGCCTCGATAAAAACTTCAGACTCATAACATCCACTACCAATGATTAAACCTTCACGTAATTCATTTAATTTGCTTCGAAGAATTCTTGGCGTTTTGTATAAATATGTTGTATTAGCAAGAGAAATAATCTTAAATAAATTTTTTAAACCTATTTTATTTAACGCAATAGCATTAAAATGATAAGTTCGTCCAAATTTGTATATTTCATCTTTCGAAATTAACTTATCCAAATCAGAAATAACTTTAAAATTTTGAGAAATTAGTTTTAACAACATTTTATGAAAGACTTGAGCTGTTCCCTCAGCATCATAATCAGCTCGGTGATGAGCATCTTCTTCCCAAGGAATATTATATCTTTTTACTAAAGCTGATAGGCTATGTCTAGCATAACCTTGATCTAGAGTCCTTGATAATTCCAAAGTATCGATAACAGTATTTTTAAATTCACCTAAATGGTATTTATTCATCGCCATCTCAATAAAGGAAATATCAAATTTAGCATTATGAGCAACCATTGGTAGGTCTCCAGCCCACTCTAAAAAGCGTTTAGTTACTTCTTCTTCTGAATCTTTACCTTTAACCATTTCATCAGTAATACAAGTTAACTCTGTTATTTTTTTAGGAATAGGTCTTTTAGGATCAATTAATTCATCAAAACGATCAATAATATTACCGTCACATATTTTAACTGCTCCTATTTCAATCATCTGATCGTCACCACCAGCATTAAAGCCAGTTGTTTCGGTATCAAAGACAACATAAGTCGTTTCTTTTAAAGGTAAATCAGATTTACGCACAACAATATTAACAGTATCATCAACAAGAGTTAATTCAGTTCCATATAATCCTTTAAAAATAGGTGGATTTTCGATTTGTTCTTCTACTTTCTTTAACTCTTCTTTTAAAACTTTCTTATCTTCTTTATTTTCCTTATCATTTATTTTATTTTCTAATTCTTCTTTTTTGCTTTTTAAACTCTTACGAATGTTTTTATTATAAGAATCAATAATCCCAAAAGCAATTGGAAAAGCTTGACACCCATTATGATCCGTAATAGCTACCCCGCGATAACCCATATCAATTGTTCTTGATACTAATTCACAGGTATGTTTACCTAAATCAATCTTTGTTAAACCATCCATTTGGCTCATCATAGTATGAGCATGCAACTCAACTCTTTTAACGGGAGCATCATCAATTATTTTTTCTTTTTCATGTTCAACTTTATTAATATCACTAATATTTAAAGAATCTTCATTCGAATATTTATCTTCCTTTACATTACCACGAAACTTATACCAAGCACCTTTTTTTAATAATTTTGAAAGTCTTTTATTTTCTTCTTTACTATTAATAAAAATTTTGCCATAAATACTATCAGTATAATCGGTTATTTTTAAGGTATAAATAACTAAATCTGTTCTTGTTTCACGAATATCTATTCCAAACAATTCTCCTTCAATAGTTACACCATTACTAGGTCCTGTAATTGAATCTAAACGAACTGGAAAAGTGTCAATAATTCTTCCTAAAACGGCATCAGGATGATCATCTGTAACAATTGGTTTTGGTTTAAAATTTTTTCTAAAAGAAGATTGTTTATTTTCAACTACTTCATCTTTTTTCTCTAATCTTTCCTTAGAAACAACAATATCTTCAATAGGCTCGATAACGGAGTCTTGAGCATTGATATTAATTTTAATTTTACTTATGTTATAACCGATTCTTTTAAAATCTAAAATTATTTTAGATTCAATACTTAATAGTTTATTTTCTTCAGCTACATTATTAGCTTCAATAATTAAAGTTTCTTTTTCCATCGTAACTTCATTATCGATAAAGGTTTCTAAAATAGGACATTTAATGCTATAACGTAACATTAGATATTTAAAATAATCCCCTACTAAATCATTGTTTGGATTTTGACAATTAAAAGCAATAATTGCTTTACTAATATCCCCATAAGCTTCTTTTATTTTATTAATAATTTGCTTATACACATCAACTGGTAAAATATCTTTAATTTCTACAATAAAAGTATATTCCTCTTTTTCTTTATTAGCGATTACTTTTTTTAATACACCATCATCAAAGTAGTGGTAATAATCTTCCTCTAGTTGTATTTTGTCAAAAAGCTTTTTTAAATTGTTATCCATACTACCACCTCTATAATATTTTATCAAATTTAAAAATATTTGAAAATAACATTTACTAAAGAAGATTGTTTTTATAGTTAAAAAATAGCTCAGGACTTTTTCCTGAGCAACATTTAGTAGTTATTCATTCAAATCAGTTATCTTTGTTTTGATATGAAGCACACACTTCATCTAAAACTTTAATAATTTCATCTACAGTCTCAAAATCATCAGCACGAACACCAGCTGCTAGAGCATGACCACCACCACCAAAAGGCGCTAAAACCTCATTGATAACAGGACCTCTAGAACGAATAGAGCCTCTAATATTACCATTAATTTTGTCACTTGAAAAAAATCCCCAAGCTATCATTTCATTTATATAATTAAAATTATTAATTAAATTACCAGCTGTTGCAGCATCTACATCATATTCGTCTAATATTTCATCCGTTATTTTTATATATCCAAAACCATTATCTGTTATATGTATATTACTCATTAAATAGCCTTGAAACCTAATATCTTTAATTGGTCTTAAGTATAATGGTAAATATAACTTTGTAAAATCTAAATTAGTCTTTCTAATTAAGGAAGCTGTCAACTCAAATGTTTTAGGTGTTGTATAATCATATAAAAAACGTTCGGTATCAGCAACTAAACCAGTAAACAAACAACTAGCAGCTTTATGAGTCATTTTAAATCGTGTCTTAGCTTCTAATTCCATAATTAATTGTGAAACACTGGAAGCAGTTGGATCAATCCATTCAATTTGACAAAATTTCTCAATAAAAGGATGATGATCAATCTTAATCCTTTCTTTAAATCTTAGTGGTTCAACACCATCAACACGTTTCATATCAGGTGTATCTAAAACAATCAATAAAGCTTCATCGTAAAAACTATCTTCAAATTTATCAGGAACGCCTATATATTTAAATTTAACAGCACTAGATCCCACAACATAAACTTTTTTATGAGGAAATGTTTTTAAAATTATTTCTTTTAATCCAAAACAACTACCTAAAGCATCGGGATCCGGTCCAATATGATGAGCAATAACAATAACATCATACTTTTTTATCTTTTTATAAATTTGGCGATATATACGCATTATAGCACCCTTCCTACACCACAATTGTATCATATATTCCTTTTAAATTCTACTTTTTAATCTCTACAAATATTGGTAAATGATCCGTTATACTTTTTAAGTTATTATCAATGATAACGCCACTATTTACTATTTTACATTCTGAAGGGATAAAAATATGATCAATAGCACTTTTATTACGATATTTCAAAGCATTTGTCTTATCATTAATAGGAACTCGCTTAATATTTATTTTTTCAAGCTGATGAACAAATTTTTTAAAACTCTTATCACTTATTTCCATGTTAAAATCACCTGTTATAACGACAGGATAGTTAATTCTTTTAATATAAATATGTTTATAAATTCTTTTTAATTGTCTTTTTTGAACACTTTTAATAGCGTAATCTAAATGTGTGTTTAAAAAATAAACCGGCCCTAACTCATCTGTTTGTACTAAAACACCACTAGCAATCCTACGCATTAATGACTTCCTCTTAATTGCTCTATATAATTCTTTTATATTTAAAGGAATCCATGGCAAAGATATCGTTTTTTCATAAATAACATTTCCTTTCAGAATAATTTTGTTATTTTCTTTTAACTTTCTTATTCGTGGGAAAAAAATTCTTAAAATTTTAAAATCATTACGATATTTTCCTGAAAATTTATAACCAGAAAGATTATTTTCCATATGTTCGGTAAAATTTGAAGACATTTCTTGAGTACCGATGAAATCATAGTCATTATTTTTTATATAACTAGATAAAATAGAACTAGGGTTGATATTACCATCACTTAATCTATCGTTACGATTATTCTCATTATTTTGACAATTAATACTCATTATCTTCATTAAATCACCACATCTATTATACTATATTTTAAAAAAAGCTGACATCATTTTAATTGCAGCTTTTAATTACTATTTTTAATTTTCTCGATTTCTTTTTTACTCAAGCCTGTACTACTACAAATAATATCAATGGGTATATCTTCCTCTAGTAATTTTGTAGCTATCTTTATACTAGTTTCTTTAATACCCTCACTTATTAAAGAGTTCGTTATCTTCCTTTGGTCTTCTTCATAACTCATATATTCTCTAAACTCTGGTTCTTCATTTACTCTATCTAACTCTTTCATATATCTTTTCACCACCGCATCTTTTTCCGATAACCTTTTTAACTCTTTCTGTTCTAATCCTATCATCACGATTATAATATTTTCTTCTACTTCTTTTTCTTTCTCATTGTACCATAAATCCATATAATAGTCCATATTCACTTCATATATTATAAAGTTATCCGCATAGATTTTCCCCTTTTCATTTTTTACCATATACTTGTTTATTTTCCCATTTCCTTTGCCTAACTCATATGATAAGTTTACCTGGATATATTTCATATTTCCATCATATTCTTTTCCCACTAATATATCATGTGTATATATATCACATAGATATGCTAGATTCCTATAATGTACATACTCTTTATTATTCGCATTTACTTCAACATTTATTTTCCCTATATTGGTTTTTAGTATTATATCTAATCTTTGTCCTTTTATATGTAGATTATCTTTTAATCTTTCACTATTTAAAATTTGCATTTCTTCTATTTTAATATTTATTATTTTTTCTAATATTAATTTTAATATATCATGATTTTCTTCTTTTAACATGACCTCTTTAAAAGCTCGGTCATATTTTCCTGAGTACCACATATTATTACCTCCCTATTATATCTTTATTGTTTTTGGAGTCTTTTCCTTTTTTATTTTCATTTTTTTGCAAAAAAAAACACCATTTAGGTGTTTAAAACATCTTATCAACATCTTTCGGTACTTTATCTTGAATTACAGCATTTACAATTTTATCCTCCTGCTCACTACTAACAGGTTTTCCAGTCATTTGACTAAGTTTTTGGATAACATTTCTTAATGTATGCTCATTTTTTAAGTCATTATCTTGTAGTTCTTTTGCTAGCTGTAAAATAGTATTTTTATCCACCTTTGTCCTTTGTTCAATACGATTAAATAATCCATCTGAAAAAGCCATACTAACCTCCTATAATAGTATATGAAAGTTAGAAAAAAGATGTCTAAAAATTTAATTTTAAATAACTATGTATGGGTTGTCACTAGTGCCTAAGCCTGTTACTTGGATATTTGGTACTAAGTTTACTACTGGACGAACGCCAGCGCTGTAGTTCACGTTGCTAAATTCGAGGCCACCATTCGAAAGGGTGCACCACATGAAAGCGCTGTCATTGACATGGAACGCAGCAGGCGACATGGTCCAGATATAATCACCTGTATATAAATAATATGTCTTATTTTGTGGAGCCCCATCTTCTTCTCCTACTGCTCCGGCATATGCTACTTCATCCATTGTTATTAATCCTACTGGATACTTTAATTTACCATTGGCTACTGTAAATTTATCCTCATCTTGTGGGCACTCTAAACTTGGTGTTTTATTTGTAATGTTCCTATCATATGCTCCATAGTATATATATCTTCCTGATATTCTTGAGCTTCTGTCATTACAAAATTCCAAATCTTCTATGTACGTTGTATAACTTTTTTCACTTGTATCCTTCTTTTCGTCGATATTTGTTTTATACCATGATTCTATTTTTATTTTTATGGGACTATCAACTTCGTCATTATCATATTTATATCCTACATATTTTGCTTCTTTATAATTTTCATTATATGCATATTCTCCTATCCGTGTTGCTGTCGATCTGTTGTTACACTTATTGTCACTACTTGGTTTTCCATTATAGATTATCTTTATTCCCCCATTACTTGTTGTTCTTATTATCTTCCAACAAAAATCTGCAAATATTATATTATTATCTACTGTTCCTCTATAATAATAGATTGGATAATCATCACTAGCTGTTGTGTGTAGTTCATATACTCCTTTACCGTTTATATCTGATGAGATTTGACTAAAATCTATTCCTGTATCACTACTTACATACGTACTTTTTATATTATCTAAGGCTGAACTTTTTTTAATAATTTCATATATTGGTTTTGGTTTCTCTGGTAATGGCGTTATTAGAAATGGATTTTCTTTGGTACCAGTTCCACTTAGATATTTTGTTCCTTGTTTTAATGATATTACTGGACGAACTCCGATAACGCTGTACGCGTAGCCGTCGCTAAACCCACCACTTGAATAAGTGTGCCACATTTGGGCATTGTTTACAGTAAAGCAATAAGGTGACATCGTCCAGTAAGAATAACCTGTTTTTAAATAGTATCCACTACTTCTATCACTATACTCTCCTCCTGCATATACCGCTTCATCAATTGTTATTAATCCTACTGGATACTTTAATTTTTTATTCGCTACTGTAAATTTATCTTCTTCAGCACATGATAAACTTGGTGTCCTATTTTCAAAATTTCTTTGTCTTGGTTCATAACAATTAGGATAAGAACATGCATATTCCCTCCTATCATTACAGAATATTGTATCTTCTAGATAACTTGAATATTTACTTTCAATATTTTCTTTATACCATTTATCTACTTTAGTTTTAATTGTACTATCTGTACTGTCATTTTCTCCATATTTATATCCAACATATTTTGCTTCATCATAATTTTCATTATATGCTGATGTCCCTATTTGGGCGTTTAAACCAGTATTATCACACTTACCATCATCGCTTGGTTCACCATTATAGATTAGTTTTACTCCTCCTGTCTCGGTGGTTCTTATTATCTTCCAACAGAAATTAGCAAATATCACATTATTATCTACGTCTCCTCGATAATAATGTATTGGGTATTTATCATCTTTGGTTGTGTATAATTCATATACTCCTTTGCCATTTGTATCGGATGAACCCTTATGGAAATCTACTCCACTAGGATTACTTACATATTTACTACTTGCATTATCCATTTCTGATATATGATGCATCATATCATATA